>DATMFE010000088.1:0-21278 GCA_035556295.1 Ureibacillus sp. | reverse complement strand
AAACCTGAGCATTTTCGAAGACCTGGACATGTTTTTCCACTTGTAGCAAAGCAGAATGGAATACTTGAAAGACGTGGACATACTGAAGCAGCCGTTGATTTAGCAATTACATGCAATAGTTTCCCTGCTGGAGTTATTTGTGAAATTATGGGAGATGACGGGACAATGTTACGTCTTAAAGGGTTGCAAGAATATGCAAAAGTACATGATTTAAAAATAATTTCCATTGAGGATCTTGTGCAATATCGAACAGCTAACAAAATGTAATGTAAAATACGAACGAATAATATAGGAGGAAAATAAACATGGGTAGAATATTTGAAGCACAGTTAATAGGTACGGAATTAAAGGTAGGAATCGTAGTTGGACGATTTAATGAATTTATCACATCAAAGTTAGTAGATGGTGCGTTGGATGGATTGAAAAGACATGGAGTTCATGAAGATAATATTGATATTGCATGGGTGCCAGGAGCATTTGAAGTACCTTTTATCTCTAAACAAATGGCTGAAACTGGAGAATATGATGCCATAATCGGGTTAGGAACAGTTATTCGTGGAGCAACAACCCATTATGATTATGTAAATAGTGAGGCGGCAAAGGGAATTGCGAAAGTTTCTTTAGACACAAATGTTCCTGTCATTTTTGGACTTGTAACGACTGAAAACATCGAACAAGCAATTGAACGTGCTGGAACGAAAGCAGGTAATAAGGGATATGATTCAGCAGTATCGGCAATTGAAATGGCTAATTTGAATAAAATGTTTAAATAAATTTAAATAAAGTAGATTCACTTTACATGATGAAGGGGTTGTTATTGAATAACAACCCCTTTGTTTTATTCCTTTTTTGATTTCAATGCATGATCCAACACTAAATTGTCAAGCGAATCAAATGTATACCCTTGTTTTTTTGCTTCTTGAATAAATTTTGGTAAACCTTCTGCATTATGTTTAGCTACAGTATGCATTAAAATAATTGCACCTGGATGTAATTGCTTCATTAGCTCATTATAAGCATAGTCTCCGCCTTTTGTAGAATTTCTATCCCAATCGAGGAAAGCGACGGACCAGAATATATGGCGATATCCGTGTTTATTGCCCACTTCTAATACTTTTTCACTAAAAACACCTTCCGGAGGACGAGCGTAATGTGTACGTTCAACACCTGTATATTGTTTCAGGACTTCGTCGAACTTTTGCCATTGTTCAACCATCTTTTCTTCAGTAAGGTTTGCCATATTAGGGTGTCCATATGAGTGATTCCCAATAATGTGACCTTCTTTAATCATACGTTTCACCAAATCGGTTGCACTTTTAACGTAATGGCCAGTTAAGAAAAAGGTTGCGGGTACTTTTTCTTTTTTAAGGGTATCGAGAATACTTTCTGTATAACCATTTTCAAATCCGTTATCAAATGTTAAGTAAATGACTTTTTTTTCGGGGTTTCCTCTATATATCGAATCGTATTTTTTTAGAACCGATTCTAGTTCTACACCAATGTCTACCTGTTGTCCGTCATGAGACTTTTTAAATCCCCAGTTATAAGACTTCGCCAGTGCACTTATAGGGTTTAATATGAAAGTAATTGCAAGTATTGTTGTAATTAGTAATGTGGTAACTACTATTGATTGTTTCCGCAAGATTGTTATACCTCCTTTACTTAGTTAGATTGCTCGAAATGTTGTTCAAGATGTATAGGAATTAATACCAAGTGTTTAGAGAAATGAAACAAAATCAGAAACAATGTATACTAATAGTCAAAGGAGTGTTCCACATGCAAGTCATAACGAAAATTAGCCGTCAAAAAAATAATGATGAACGATACAATATTTATTTAAATGAACAGTATGCATTTGCTGTAGATGAATCCACTCTAATTAAGTTTGGTTTAACGAAAGGAAAAGTACTCGAACAATTCGATATTGATGAAATTACATACGAAGATGAAATCGCAAAAGCATTTAATCGTGGATTAAATTTCTTAAGCTATCAAATGCGCAGTGAATATGAAGTGAGAAAGAAATTGATGGATGCAGGATTTGGTGAAGCGGTTGTTTTAGAAGCAATTCGTAAGCTTGAAAAGCTTGGTTTTCTTAACGATGAAACGTATTCCAAGGCTCTTTTAGAAACAAAAAAGAAGACTGCAAAAAAAGGTCCCAAAGCAATTAAACAAGATATGATTAAAAAAGGGATTGATAAAGAAACGCAAGAAAAAGTACTAAACACCTTTACATACGATGAGCAACTTAAAATAGCCTTATCCCTTGCAGAGAAGACCGTAAAAGCAAACGCAAACAAAACACCAATGCAGGTTAAACAAAAGATCCAAGAGTTTTTGTCTCGCAAAGGTTATTCTTTTGATATTATAAGTGAAATACTTGACCAAATTGATTTAGAGCGAGAAGATGATGATTGGCAACATATTATTGGGTTGCAAGGTGAGAAAATTTGGAATAAATATAGTGCTAAATTTACCGGCAATGAGCTTCGGATGAAAGTGAAACAAGCCTTATATCAAAAAGGTTTTCCAATAGAGGTAATAGAACAGTTTATTGAAGAGAAGGAGAGCTAAAACAATGGAAAAAAGTTACGCTCAAATGACAGAACAAGAACTTCGTGAAGAAATCGCAAGCCTAAGAGAAAAAGCTAGAAAAGCGGAACAATTAGGAATATTAAATGAATATGCAGTTTATGAAAGAAAGGCTGTCATGGCATCAGCCTATTTAATCGATCCAAAAACAATTGTTAAAGGGGAAATCTACCGTTTGGATGGGTCACCAGGGGAGTTCTTTAAGGTGGAGTATCTAAAAGGTCGATTTGCATGGGGATATCGTCTTGGCGGTGAACAATTCGAGGAAGCGTTACCGATTTCATTATTAATACCGGTGAAAGTGGGTAAATAAGATGGATGCAAATGTAATAGTTGAAAAGTTAACACAAGAGCTATTAGATAAAAATCCTCATTTAAGTGTAGGGAAGGCAAGAACATGGATCGAGTTACTATGGAGTGACTTTGAAACGACTTACGCAAAAGCTGGGTATGATTATCGAGGTGTTGAATACACAGAAAGAATCATCCGCCAATGGATTGAAAGCTATGGAGATAAAATCCATGAGTTTGCAGGCCGTAATCCAAAGTATGCTCATTTATTGGATGAAAGTGATGAGACGTTGAGTTGAATATAATAAATAGGGTCACTTTACGATTGAATTTTTTGTGAAATGTCTTACGTAAAGGTGATGAAGACCATTTTCGTGTTGAAATATGGAAAAAGTAGCTTTCATAAGTGTGATGAAGACAATTATCTTGTTGTTATCTTGGATAAAATGATCTTCATAAAGGTGAACAAGATCATCTCCAGCATGCATTGCATTTTAATCTTTGAATGATATTATATGAACGAAAAGAACCTTAGCTCAAACAAAAACACAAGAATGCTCACATTAGCAGAGCATTCTTGTGTTTTACTGTTCTACATACATTCCTGTGATCGGCGATTAATTTTGACTAGAGCCAATCTGTAGTTTTCTTTGTAGTTTATCTTCGCTAAAGATCCATCCTGTATAGGATGTGATAATATTTAAATCGTCATCTAAATGAGCGACAGCAACAAATGGATAGCGGTCATTACTGCGGTATCGCAAATCGATTAATCGAACTTCTGTTAAACCATTTGGTAGTTCGGAAATTTCCCAATTATACAATGGGGAAAATGATATAAAAGCTGCTAAATTTGAATCTGTTAACGCCTTCTCAACTAACGGCGTTTTTGGGATAGGGCGAATTTCAATTTTATCGTGAATATTAACAGTGCGCCCATATGCTCGTCCTACATAGTAGTGGGTTTTAGATTTTGCTGCGACTCTCCAATAAAAGAAACGCAATGTTGGTGCAACAATGACACAATCTTCATCTTGAATGGTATATTTAACAGCATTTTTTACTGCAGCTTGTACGGCAAATCGCAAAATATAATAAAGGATTATGATCATGTACATGAGGCCGAAAGTAATTACTGGATTAGCACCAAATGCCCATAATAAAATACCGATACAATGAAGACCGAAGATAATAGGATCGAATGTATTTATAACACCTAATGCAACCCACTTTTTAGAAAAAGGCCGTAAAGCTTGGGTTCCATACGCATTAAATATATCGACAAAAACGTGTAAAAATACTGCTAGAAAAGTCCAAAGCCATAAGTGGAAAATATTCGCATCTTGAAAAATGAGCGAAAATAATCCTGTTATTGCAAGTGGCCAAAGAATAACTGCTGGTATTGAATGGGTGATACCCCGATGATGTCTAATATAAATTGCGTTATTTCTTAATTTTAAAACAGTATCAACATCAGGAGCTTGTGAACCTAAGATTGTACCTGCCATTACGGCACCAAATGTCATGGAATTTTGTGCAACAACTGGGTCTACTAGTGCAAGGCCACCTAAGGCAACGCCCATTACTAGATGTGTTCCAGAATCCATTATGATCAACTCCTTTTGTCGGAGAATTACTGTAACAATAATATTGGTTAAATTACCATTTATACTCATTAATATTATACCCGATTAAAGAAAAATTAAATCTGTGTTCTAGGAGGATGTCGTGAAATATCCATATAAAAATGAATTTTCTTCAACTCTTGTCGAATGGTACCACAATGAAAAACGAGATCTCCCATGGAGAAGGACCAATGATCCTTATAAAATTTGGGTTTCTGAAGTTATGCTTCAACAAACACGTGTTGATACAGTAATTCCTTATTATTATCGCTTTATAGAAAAATATCCTACACTACAATCTTTAGCTTTTGCTCCTCAAGAAGAGCTATTAAAGATGTGGGAAGGATTAGGGTACTACTCTAGGGCGCGCAATTTACAATCAGGTGTTAAAGAAGTTGTTGAAAAATATGATGGACAAGTTCCAAGTAATCGACACGATATCTCTAAATTAAAAGGTGTTGGCCCATATACAGCTGGAGCCATATTAAGTATTGCATTTAATAAGCCAGAACATGCAGTCGATGGAAATGTTATGCGTGTACTAAGCCGTGTATTATTAATTAAAGAAGATATTGCATTACCTAAAACAAAAAAAGTGTTTGAAGAAGCTGTAATGGAATTGATTGATCAAACAGATCCTGGCTCGTTTAATCAAGCACTAATGGATCTAGGAGCACAAATTTGTACGCCAACTTCCCCGAAATGTCTTCTTTGTCCCGTACGAGAATATTGTATGGCATTCCAAGAAGGTAATCCGGATGAACTGCCCATTAAGTCGAAAAAAACAAAAACTAAAAAAGTGAGCTATGATGTTTTTGTGGTGAAAGAAAATGATCGGTATCTGTTAGAAAAGAGACCGGATGAAGGACTTCTTGCTAGTATGTGGCAATTTCCTATGATTGAAAAAGGAATAAAAGGTACCTCTTCCATAGAGGAATTAGAAGAAGCTTATGGAATCAGCATACATGAAAATACAGTGAATAAGATACTCGAGTTTAAACACATCTTTTCACATTTAACATGGGAAATGGAATGTTATTTGGCTGAGGTGGATAGTGCTAATGTTAAAAGTGAAAGTACTGGATTCTTTACAATCGAAGAAATTATGAAATTACCGATGTCAGTACCGATGTTGAAGGTTTTGAATATTCTGAAATAATTTATTTGAAATAAAACCGCATAATCTCTTAGCCATCCGACCACAATAATTTCGTGGAGGTGATACGAGATGGCAAAAAACAATAACAACAACCGTAACAATAATAACAACAACAATAACAACAATGCTGAATTTGCATCTGAGCAAGATTTCGCTCAACAAAACCAAAAACAAAAGCAACAAAACAACCAACGTAACAACAACCGCAATAACAACAACAATAACAACAACAACCGTTAATAATTAAGTATGTATTAATTTAGGTATAGACAATGGTGAATTGTCTATACCTAAAATTTTTTTATTTTGATTTACCTTATCTTCTTGCTACAAGTTTTGGTAATCCATTGTTATAATATAATTGGGAAATCTTTTATATATCAGTGGAGGTACATACCTCGTCTAAATTTGAAGTTTAGCTTCCAGCGTTACAACAGATTTTAAAGGTGTTATATTAAGCTACATCCAACAGGTCTGAGGAATTAACGTAAAAGGTAAATTTGATATTAATACGGTGCAGAAAAAGGTGGGCTTTTATATGGCAATACCGGTAGAAGGAGAAAAGATACAAATACATAGCTATAAACATAATGGTCATATACATCGTGTTTGGCAGGAAACGACAGTATTAAAAGGAACGAAAAATATATTTATTGGTGCAAATGAAAGAACACTTGTTACGGAATCAGATGGACGTACATGGTTAACAAGAGAACCATCCATCTGTTATTTTCATGCTGAACACTGGTTTAATATCATTTGCATGTTAAGAGATGATGGTGTTTACTATTACTGTAATATGAGTTCACCTTATGTATTTGATAATAATGCGATTAAATATATTGATTACGATCTTGATATTAAAGTATTTCCGGATATGACTTATACTCTTTTAGATGAAGATGAGTACGACCAGCATAAAAAAGAAATGGGTTATCCAGAAGTTATCGACAAAATATTAAAGCGCAATGTCCAAAAACTTATCAGCTGGATCAAACAACGTAGAGGTCCATTTGCACAAGACTTTATCGAAGTGTGGACAAACCGTTATCAATTTACAAAAGAAATGCAATCATCCAATGAATAATATTTAGAATGCCTATTGGTCGTTTGCCAATAGGCTTTTATTAGGCATACTAATCCTAATAATACTTAAAGTTCTATAATCGTTATGAATTCATGGAAGACTAGATTATATTTGCAGCAGTTGAAAGGAAGTGGATTCAAAGCCTTGGGTAGTATAAGAAGATATATGAAATTTGTAAAACCTTATCGATGGGAGATATTTTTAACAATTATTATTGGTATTTTGAAATTTGCGATACCATTGTTTATTCCATTATTAACGAAAATTGTTATTGACGATATTATTTTAAAAGAGACATTATCGTCTAGTGAAAAAATAACACAGCTAATTTATTGGCTTGGCGGAACAATCATTTTATTCTTTATAGTCCGTCCACCAATTGAATATTACCGCCAATACTATGCTCAACACGTTGGGAATAAAGTGCTATTTGATATTCGTAAGCAATTATTTGGCCATCTTCAAAAGTTAAGCCTAAAATATTATGCTAATACCCGTGCAGGAGAAGTTATTTCCCGAGTAATAAATGATGTTGAACAAACAAAAAATTTCATCATGATCGGTTTAATGAATTTATGGCTCGATATGGCCACTATATTAATTGTTATAGCAATCATGTTAACAATGGATGTCGAATTAACTATTGTAGCAATTATATCATTGCCGCTATTTGCCATAAGCGTGAAGTACTTCTTCGGAAAGTTACGTGATTTAACACGAAAACGTTCACAAGCACTAGCAAGTGTACAAAGTTATCTACACGAACGGGTTAGTGGGATTAGTATTATTAAAAGCTTTGCACTCGAAAAACATGAACAACAAATATTTGATAAAGAAAACGGCGAATTTTTAGATCGTTCCCTTGACCAAACAATATGGAATGCTAAGTCCTTCGCGGTTGTAAATACAATTACTGATATTGCACCTCTTTTAGTTATTGGTTGGGCCGGCTATGAGGTAATAAACGGGAACCTCACTGTAGGTACAATGGCGGCCTTTATGGGATATATCGAACGATTATATGCACCATTACGAAGATTAATAAATTCATCAACAACATTAACGCAATCCATTGCCTCTATGGATCGTATGTTTGAGTTAATGGATGAAAAATACGATGTAATAAATAAAGTGAATGCCCGAAACTTGCCTGCAGTAAAGGGACAAGTTGATTTTGAAAATGTTACGTTTAAATACGATCCTGAAGGGAATACAGTTTTAGATAATATAGACTTCCATATAAAGCCAGGTCAGACTGCAGCATTCGTCGGGATGAGTGGTGGAGGTAAGTCGACGATTGTTAGCTTGATTCCACGTTTTTATGATGTGACAAGTGGGGCAGTTAAAATTGATGGTATGAATGTAGTGGATATCACCCTACAATCATTGCGTTCTCAAATCGGTATTGTTTTACAGGATAATATTTTATTTAGTGATTCTGTGAAGCAAAACATATTAATGGGTAGACCAGATGCAACTGAGGAAGAAGTGGTTGAGGCAGCAAAAGCAGCGAATGCTCATGATTTCATAATGTCTTTACCTGATGGATATGAAACAAAAGTTGGGGAGCGTGGGGTGAAACTATCGGGTGGACAAAAACAACGTGTGGCGATTGCTCGTGTGTTCTTAAAAAATCCGCCAATCTTAGTATTAGATGAAGCGACTTCCGCATTAGATTTAGAAAGTGAAGCGTTAATTCAAGACTCACTTGAGCGTTTGGCGCATAACCGGACAACCATTATCATTGCTCACAGACTGTCAACAATTACACATGCCGATAAAATTTTTGTTATTGACCATGGGAAACTTGCTGAAGAAGGTACGCACGATGAGTTAATGGAAAAACAAGGCGTATATTATGACCTGTTCCAAATTCAAAAATTAAATTAAATAAGGATGCTCAATAGAAGACAAGAAGACTTCTGTTGAGCATCTTTTTTATCAACTTTAGGTAAAAAAACTAAATCTATTGGATGCTATTCACAAAAAAATGAGTTGATCTGTAAACATTCTATTATTTCATGTCGGTACTGCTAAAAGAATACAATTCTAAGAAACACCCTACTAGTCAAAGCGGCTAGTAGGGTGTTTCTTTGATTTCAAGAAGAGACAAATGTCGAAGATTGAAAGGATTTGCAGATAGAAACTAAAGGAAAATGGTAATATTTCTATTTTTCAATACATAAAAATAAGAAGTTAACTATCTCGGTAATAAAAGGTTCATTGTTTTATAGGGAAAACATAGCTCCAATATATCAAGGTGAGGAGATCTAATATGGACAACGAAATCTTATTACAAGTTAAAAACTTAGAAACTACCTTCTTTACAAATGATGGGAAAGTACCCGCAGTGGATCACATTGACTTCCATGTCTACAAGGGGGAAATATTAGGAATTGTTGGCGAGTCTGGTTGCGGAAAAAGTGTTACATCATTATCAATTATGGGACTAGTGCCTTCTCCACCGGGAAAAATCACATCAGGTAATATTTTGTTTGAAGGAAATGATTTAACTAAACTACCTGAAAGTAAGATGCGTAAAGTTCGCGGAAATGATATTGCAATGATATTTCAGGAACCGATGACATCATTAAATCCACTTTTCACCATAGGTAATCAACTAGTAGAAGCAATTTTACTTCATAACAATAAGCGTGCTAAAAAAGAAGCTAAGAAGAGAGCTATTGAAATTATGGAACTAGTAGGACTACCACGTCCTAACGAACTGATGAATCATTATCCTCACCAGTTATCAGGGGGCATGAGACAAAGGGTCATGATTGCGATGGCACTTGTATGTAAACCAAAATTGTTAATTGCAGATGAACCCACAACTGCTCTAGACGTAACGATACAAGCACAAATTTTAAAGTTAATAAAAGAATTAAACGAAAAACTTCAAATGGCTATGTTAATCATTACACATGATCTGGGTGTAGTTGCTGAGACATGTCAAAGAGTAATTGTTATGTATGCAGGGCAAATCATTGAAGAGGGGTTTGTAAGTGAGATTTTTAAAAACCCACAGCATCCATATACACTTGGGCTCATAAAGTCTGTCCCTGATATGCGATTCAAAAAAGAAACCTTATATTCAATTCCAGGAAATGTACCTAAGCCGGGTTCAGTAGAAGTGGGTTGTAGGTTCGCTTCCAGGTGCCAATTTGCAATGGAAAGATGTACAAAAGAAACACCACCTTTATATCAAGTAGCTGATTCTGGTACGCATAAATCTAGATGCTTTTTATTACAGGAGAAAGGTGGTTTAGAGAATGTCGAAAGTCTTGTTGAAAGTTAGTAATCTGAAAAAATACTTTCCCAATCATAGTGGGGTCATTTCAAAGAATAAAAAATATGTAAAAGCTGTTGATGATGTATCTTTTCAAGTTTATGAGGGAGAGACCCTAGGAATTGTAGGTGAGTCTGGATGTGGTAAATCAACAACCGGTAGGACGATTATGCGTTTAATCGAACCAACTGAAGGATCCATCAACTTTAATGGAATCGAGGTTTCTAACCTGTCCAAAAGTGAACTGCGTAAAACACGAAGACATATTCAAATGGTATTTCAAGATCCGTATGCCTCTCTAAATCCTAGACATACAGTAGAAAAAATATTAGAAGAACCATTAATTGTTCATGGAATCGGCTCAAGTAAAGAACGTAAGCAAAAGGTTCGTGAATATCTCGAAATAGTTGGATTGAGAAGTGATCATGCAAAGCGCTATCCGCACCAATTTAGCGGTGGTCAAAGGCAGCGAATCGGAATTGCTAGAGCGCTAATGACGAATCCAAAACTAATTATTGCCGATGAACCAGTTTCAGCATTAGACGTATCCATTCAATCACAAGTACTCAATTTAATGCAGAAACTACAGGAAGAATTGAAATTAACTTATATTTTTATCTCCCATGATTTAGGTGTTGTACGACATATCAGTGATAGAGTAGCTGTGATGTATTTAGGGAAAATAGTAGAGCTAGCCGATAGTGAATCTTTATACTCTGAACCGCTACACCCTTATACACAGGCTTTATTATCTGCAGTACCAATACCAGATCCAGAGTTTAATAGAGAACAAATTATTCTAAAAGGGGATATTCCTAGCCCATCCAATCCTCCGACGGGCTGTACTTTCCAAACTAGATGTCCCTTTGCAATGGATAAGTGCAAAGTAGAAATGCCTGAGTTTAAAGAAGTTAGAAGCGGTCGCTCTGTTGCGTGTCACTTATATAGTGAAAGCAACAATGACATAAAGTTAGTTATATCAGGAGGGATAAAATGAAGAAAAGAAAATTTTTATCTTTATGGATGTTTTTAGTACTAGCATTAATGTTTGTGCTAGCTGCTTGTAGCAGTGGTGGCGGCCAAACAACAGAACCAACGAAGACGGATACAACGACAGATAAAGGTGAGACAACTACTGCAGAAGAACCAAAAAATGATATTCCGCAAATTTTAGTATTTGGACGTGGTGGTGATTCTGTCTCTCTTGATCCTGCGATTGTAACAGATGGAGAATCTTACAAAGTAACAGAAAACCTTTTTGAAACATTACTAAATTTTGGTCCACAAGATACTACGATTAATCCTGGTTTGGCTAAAGAATGGGATGTTAGTGAAGATGGATTAACTTATACTTTCAAATTACAAGAGGGCGTAAAGTTCCACGACGGCACTGATTTTAATGCAGATGCAGTAGTTAAAAACGTTGAAAGATGGAAAGGTGGAGCTGCTGAACAATTCTATTATTTCCACTCAATGTTTAAAGCAAATGGTGAGGATATTATTGAATCAGTTGTAGCAGAGGATGACTATACAGTTGTATTTAAATTAACTCGCCCACAAGCACCATTCCTTAAAAATATCGCAATGAGTCCATTTGGTATTGCATCTCCGACAGCGTTTGAATCAGCGGGCGAAAGTTTTGGAGATAATCCAGTAGGAACAGGTCCATTCAAATTTGTGGAATGGAAGCGAAATGATTCAATTACGATTGAAAAGAATCCTGATTACTGGCAAGAAGGTTTACCAAAGCTAGATAAAGTTATTTTCCGATCAATCCCAGATAATTCAGGTCGTCTAAATGCTCTTTTAGCTGGAGAAATCGATCTTGCAGATGGCATTAACCCGTCAGATGCTGGAATCATTCAAGGGAATGCAGATTTGCAATTAATTGAACGTCCATCTATGAACATCGGTTACCTAGGCCTAACAAATACTCGACCACCATTTGACAATAAATTAGTGCGTCAAGCTGTTAACTATGCAATCGATAAACAAGCGATTATTGATGCATTCTTTGAAGGTCGTGCGGAAGCGGCTGTAAATCCAATGCCTCCTTCTATTAGTGGATACAATGATGAAATTGCAGGTTATGAGTATAACCCTGAAAAAGCAAAAGAATTATTAGCAGAAGCTGGTTATGATGGCTCTGAAATTGAACTTTGGGCGATGCCAGTTCCTCGTCCATATATGCCAGATGGCCAAAAAGTAGCAGAAGCCATCCAGAAAAATCTGGCAGATGTTGGTATTCCAGCGAAGATTCAAAGTGTTGAATGGGCAACTTACTTAGACAAAGCAAATCAAGGGGAATTTGATGCATTCCTACTTGGTTGGACAGGTGACAATGGGGACGCAGATAACTTCCTTTATGCATTATTAGATAAAGACAACATTGGAAGTAATAACTATGCGTATTACTCTAGTGATGAATTGCATGAGCTTTTAATTGCTGCGCAATCAGAAGTAGATGAAGATGTGCGTATCAATCTTTATAAACAAGCTCAACAAATCATTCATGATGACGCACCGTGGGTACCTTTAGCACACTCTATTCCTCTTCTTGCAGGGAAAAAAGGTGTAACAGGTTACTTACCACACCCAACAGGATCTGAAAGTTTACAAAACGTATCAATCCAATAGTGATTTGGCGCTAATTATTCCGTAAATCTAAAATGTACTTCTACCAGGTTCACAAAAAGGGAAGGTTTTTCACCTTCCCTTTCTTTCAACTTATTATGCAAATTTGATAGAGGGGTGGAGAGCTATGCTTCACTACATAGGGAGAAGATGCTTACAACTAATTCCAGTATTACTTGGTATGACATTTATCGTATTTTTAATCATACGTGCCATTCCTGGTGACCCTGCAAGAGTGATTCTTGGTCAACAGGCTTCAGAAGAATTGATTTTTGAGTTAAGAAAACAGTTAGGACTTGATAATCCCTGGTATATTCAATACTTTGAATACTTGAAAGGGTTATTTACGGGGGATTTAGGAGAATCTCTTCGCACAAAACAACCAATCATAACTGAAATCTGGCCGTATCTAGCTGCCACAATTGAGCTTGCTCTAGTTGCCATGATTCTAGCAGTCGTAATTGGTATGAATGCAGGAATAATTTCCGCATGGTTCCAAAATTCATGGTTTGACTATTTAGCGATGGTTATTGCATTAATTGGCGTTTCTATGCCGATTTTTTGGCTAGGACTGATGGAACAGTGGGCATTCAGTATTAATCTAGGATGGTTGCCAACATCGGGGCGAGAGGATGTAAGGAACCCCGTTGAAGCCATAACCCATTTCTACTTAATAGACACTTTACTTCAAGGAAGATTCGACCAATTCTTATCAACATTAAAATATTTAGCAATGCCTGCGATAGCTCTCGCTACAATCCCGATGGCCATTATTGCAAGAATGACAAGATCTTCGATGTTAGAAGTGATGCGCTCTGATTATATTCGTACAGCTAGGGCAAAGGGGCAAAAAATGATTGTAGTTATTTACAAACATGCATTGAAAAATGCACTGATCCCAATCCTAACAGTTATTGGTTTACAAACTGGCTTATTGCTAGGTGGTGCCATACTTACAGAAACAATCTTTAGTTGGCCAGGCATTGGGCGGTATATATACGAGGCAATAGGATTCCGCGATTATCCTGTCATACAGTCTGGGATATTAGTAGTTGCGTTTATGTTTGTTTTAATCAATCTCATTGTCGATATCCTCTATTCGGTCATTGATTCTCGGATTCGATATAACTAGGAGGTGGAAAATAAAATGACGACAAAAGCTTTAGAAGTTTCGACAAAACCTGAAAAGGTAATTGGACCATGGAAAGAAGCGTGGTTAACCTTTCTCAAAAGTAAATCAGCAATGGTAGGGACAATCATTGTTTTATTTTTCATCCTTTTAGGGTTGATTGGTCCGTTATTCGTACTACAAGGGATTAATGAACAGAATTTTAGTTTGCGATTGTTACCACCTTCTAGTGAGTATTGGTTTGGCACGGATGATTTTGGTAGAGATATCTTTTCTCGAATTGTACATGGTGCGAGGATTTCATTAGCTGTAGGATTTTTTGCAGTTGTTTTATCAGTAGTTGTGGGAAGCTTTTTAGGAATCATTGCGGGATATTACGGTCGTTGGATAGATACGATCATCTCAAGATTTTTTGATATTATGCTAGCATTTCCTAGTATCTTATTAGCAATAGCAGTAGTTTCTGTATTAGGCCCTTCTCTCCAAAATGCGCTTATTGCGATCGCAATTATCAATGTCCCTAATTTTGGACGTCTAATTCGTTCTCGAGTATTAAGTGTGAAAGAAGAAGAATACATTGTTTCTGCTAGAGCAATAGGGATGAAGGATTCTCGTATTTTATGGAGACATATTTTACCGAATTCTTTTTCACCTGTCATTGTACAGGGAACATTGGCAATTGCCACGGCAATCATAGAAGCAGCTGCTTTAGGCTTTCTAGGATTAGGTGCGGAAGCGCCAAATCCAGAGTGGGGTAAAATGCTTGCAGATGCAAGAGTTTATTTAATGACAGCCCCATGGACAATGATTTTCCCAGGGATTGCAATTATGTTAACCGTACTTGGTTTCAATTTAATGGGTGATGGTTTAAGGGATGCGTTAGATCCAAAGATGAAAAGCTAAAATTAAAAAGGATGATACACGAAATATTTCGATGTATCATCCTTTTCTATTAGAAAAACTGTTCCTCTAAATCTTCGTTAGTATCATTGCTATGGAAGTTTCGGAAGGAGACGATTAATGTATCCAGATGCTCTAAATTTTCCTCGTAATCTAGAATTCGAGAAAACGTATAGAATAAATGATAACTAGAGAAATCCTCTTCACCTTCACGAGTGCTTTCATCTAAAACAATTTGGTCGATTAAATGTTTCATTATGACTGAGCGATTTACATATTCTTCATTCACAATCCATTTAGAGTGCTCGGGTTTTAGTTTCCCTGTATACTTTAACAATAATTGTTCATGATAGGTGAGCAGGAAATCTAACCGTTCAAGAAAAAGACTACGAAAAGAATTTGGCAG
Organism: Ureibacillus sp.; assembly: GCA_035556295.1. Taxonomy (GTDB): domain Bacteria; phylum Bacillota; class Bacilli; order Bacillales_A; family Planococcaceae; genus Ureibacillus. Next base: position 6,166 of record DATMFE010000088.1, on the reverse strand, counting down.
GTTCCCAATTGCGTTTTCATGCTTGTAAACTCGAGATAATAATTCCATACTCTTTTTTGTTGTAGTCAGCATTTGACGATAAACCACAAGTTTTCTCGCGTGGACAAATCGGTTTTTCTTTGTATAATTTCGTTCTTCCTTATAAAATTCATAAATCTTTTCCAACTCGATAAAACGACTATGAATTTTACTAATCGCAGTTTTTGTTGAATTATGTTCAGATGCATTTCTTACTGCTAAACGTGTCCAACGGATAATATCGTCTTGAAGTGTATAGATTGCTTTAAATAATTTCACCTCGTACCGTGGTGGTAAGAAAATCATATTGACAATAAATGCAGCGAGTACACCGACCATTACGGTTCCAAATCGAACCATACTAAATTCTAAAAAGTCATTACCTTGATAGACCATAATGGCAACAACCGTTACCAGTGCTAAAGACAAGGAGTTATCAAGTTTCATTTTGATCATTATACCGATTACAATAATTGCTGCTATCCCAATTGCCACGATATGATGACCAAATATCAAACCAAATAGTACCGCAATTGTAGCACCTATGATATTTCCTTGTATTTGTTCGATGATTGATAGATAGGAACGATATATCGAAGGCTGAATTGCAAATATTGCAGCAATCCCTGCAAACACTGGTGATGGCATACTTAATAGCTCTGCTAGGAATAGCGAAAATACGATTGCAACACCCGTTTTTAAGACGCGGGCACCTAATTGCATAGATGAAAGTCCTCTCTTTCTTTTAAGAAAAAATCATTATTTAGTTGAAGCAAGTTGTGAAAAAGCATAATCTACTGCAGCAATTGTTTCGATTATATCTTCTTCCTTGTGCTCTGTTGTTAAGAACCAAGCTTCATATTTAGAAGGTGCTAAGTTAACTCCTTTTTCAAGCATTAGCTTAAAGAATCTACCGAACATTTCACCATCAGATTTTTCAGCTTGCTCATAATTTTCTACTTTTTCATTTGTGAAGTATAGAGTTAAAGCTCCTTTAATTCGATTTACTGTAATAGTTACGCCATGTTTCTCTGCAGCTTCAAGAATACCCTTTTCTAATAGTTCTCCAAGGCGATCCATCTCTTCGTAAACACCTGGTTGTTTTAATACTTCAAGACATGCAATACCAGCTAGCATAGACGCAGGATTTCCTGCCATAGTTCCAGCTTGATACGCAGGACCTAATGGTGCAACAGTTTCCATAATTTCTTTACGGCCGCCATATGCTCCAATTGGAAGTCCACCGCCAATGATTTTCCCCATAGCTGTTAGGTCAGGTTTTAAACCTAGTAAATCTTGTGCTGCACCATAATGGAATCGGAATGCAGTAATAACTTCGTCGTGGATAGTTAAAGCACCTTTTTCTTTCGCAAGTTCATGGACAAATTCTAAAAATCCTGGGTTTGGCATAACCATACCGAAGTTCCCAACAATTGGCTCGATTAGAATAGCTGCAACTTCGTCTCCCCATTTGTCCATAGCAAGTTTGAACTCTTCTTTATTGTTAAATGGTACAGTAATAACCTCTGTGGCAACAGCTACTGGTACGCCAGCAGAATCCGGAGAGCCTAATGTTGCAGGTCCAGAGCCTGCAGCTACTAAAACTTGGTCGAAGTGTCCGTGATAACATCCAGCAAATTTAATGATTTTAGTACGGCCAGTATAAGCACGAGCTACACGAACAGTTGTCATAACAGCTTCAGTACCGGAATTTGTAAAACGGACTTTGTCTAACGATGGGATTGCATCCTTTAACATTTTTGCAAATTTTACTTCGTGCTCAGTAGGAGTCCCAAAAAGTACCCCTGTTTCAGCTGCGTGGGAAATAGCTTGTGCGATATGAGGATGTCCAAAACCAGTAATAATTGGACCATATGCTGCAAGATAATCTATGTAACGATTTCCGTCAACATCATAGAAATATGCTCCTTTACCTCTTTCCATGACAACAGGTGACCCTCCACCTACAGCTTTATAAGAACGTGATGGACTATTAACACCACCTACGATATGTTCTAATGCTTCTTTATGAATTTGTTCTGATTTAGTATGATTCATGTTAAATCCTCCAATATTGATTTTCCCCGGTGTAACCGTCCGTGAAACTTACGTGAATAAACCCCACTCATTGAAGTTTCACAGTACATTTAACATTGTAGCCTTAATTTCATAAAAGTGGCAAAGAAATTGAAACTATTTATAGAGTTATGTACGATAAGATTAGGGGAGGAAAAATAATGAAAACATTAATAAATGAAAAAGCACCTGAATTTTCATTAGTAAATGAAAATGGAGATCAAGTTTCTTTAAGTGAGTTTCTTGGGAAAAAGGTTGTTTTATACTTCTATCCAAAAGATATGACACCAAGTTGTACAACAGAAGCATGTGATTTTAGAGATCGTCATGATGCATTTGCTGAACTTAATACTGTCATATTAGGAGTTAGTACTGATTCATCTGTACAACATACAAAGTTTATTGAAAAATACGGGTTACCATTTTCTTTATTAGTAGATGAAGACCATCAAGTATGTGAAGCTTATGGAGTTTGGGTTTTAAAGAAGATGTTTGGACGGGAATACATGGGGATTGAACGTTCTACGTTTTTAATAGATGAAGAAGGTATTGTGAAAAAAGAATGGAGAAAAGTGAAAGTAAAAAATCATATAGAAGAAGTGCTAGAAGGCCTTCGTGAAGAGGTGAAGTAAATGAAAATCTATTTTACATTTCAACCAAGACAAGACTTAATTGACCCACTTTTAGTAGAGTTTCCAAATGTACAATTTGTATTTCATGCTAAACTTCAAGAAGAGGAATTACATAATACAGATGTATTAGTTACTTATGGTGAAGATTTAAACGAAGAAAGAATACAAATGGCTACAAATTTAAAATGGATTTTTGTAGCTTCAGCGGGGATTGAAAAAATGCCTCACCATGCAATCCATGATCGCGGACTACTTGTATCTAATGTGCGCGGTATTCATAAGAAACCAATGACAGAGTCCATCTTGGCTCATATTTTATCTATTAAACGTGCATTACCATTCATTTATGAAAATCAACAAAAGGGTGAATGGAATAAAAAGGCGCAACTATTTGAATTGAACGGAAGCACTGCTCTTATAATTGGCCCTGGTGCAATTGGTTCTGAAATTGGAAGACTTCTTCAAGCATTTGAAGTTTATACAATTGGTTGTAACCGTAGTGGAGAAGAAGCTCCATATATGAATGAAACTCATAAAATTGAAGATATAAAATCGGTATTACCGAAAGCAGAAATTATTATTTCGATGCTACCTAGCACTGCAAATACAAAGCATTTATTAACTTATAATCATTTTAAACAAATGAGTACTGATGCAATTTTCTTAAACTTTGGTCGTGGAGACGTAGTTGCAACAGATGTATTAATCCGCGTGTTAGAAGAAAAACTCATTAGACATGCTGTACTTGATGTATTTGAAGTTGAACCATTACCAGCAGATAGTAAGCTATGGAAAATGGACAATGTAACAATTTCGCCCCACTTCTCAAGCCATTCGTCACGTTATGTAGAAAGAAGTCTTGAAATCTTTAAGCCAAGTTTGAGAAAATGGCTAAATGGTGATGAGGATTTAGAAAATAAGATGGATATTTTACGAGGATATTAGCCAGTACTTTACTTTTTATTTCTTAGAAATAATGAATATTTTCTAAATATAAGAGTAAATTAGTTATAAAAAGGTTAGAAATATTGACATTCAAGCGGTCTTGGCAGTACACTAATTATAATAATTATTAAGTAAGAATTTTTTAGAAAAGAGGTGCATGGCGATGTCAATGCATTTAAAGGATGCACTAGACACGTTAAAGACAACTGGTGTAAGGATCACTCCACAACGTCATGCTATTTTAGAATATTTAATAGATTCAATGAACCACCCAACAGCGGATGACATATATAAATCACTTGAAGATAAATTCCCTAATATGAGTGTAGCAACTGTTTACAACAATTTACGTGTATTCCGTGAAGCTGGTTTAGTGAAAGAGCTAACTTATGGGGATGCAGCAAGCCGATTTGATTTTGTGACAAACGATCACTATCATATGATTTGTGAATGTTGTGGTAAAATCGTTGACTTCCATTATCCAGGGCTAGATGAAGTGGAGCATTTTGCATCGCATGTTACTGGTTTTAAAGTGAACATGCATCGACTTGAAGTTTATGGTACTTGCCCAGACTGTATTGAAACTAAAGATCAAAAAGCAAACTAACCTAGCATTATTGCTAGGTTTTTTTTATGGGGTATACGAATTCTAAGAAATTGTAAATAAAAAAACTAACCCTTGTTGGATTAGTTTTCTTGTTGTTTATTTTTTTTACTGTTATAGGATTGATCAAATTCTTTTCCAACTAGTGCAGGATCAAGTGTTAATGGTTCATTACAATACATGCACATATCAACTCGGCCGAGTACTTTTGTATGCTTACCGCAGCTAGGACAAACTACTTGTACCGCTCTTGTTGAAAGCAGACCAATCCAACCGTATACGAAAGTACTTCCAATAATCGCTAGTAATCCTAATGTCATAAAGATAATTACTAATAGTTGATTTTCTCGGAAGAAAATAGCACCATACATAATGACAAAGCCAATAAAGATCAATGAAAGTGCAAAAGATCGAATCTTATTTATTTTATTTTTATATTTTTTATTTGCCATATTCATTTCCTCCTAATTCAAATTCTACTATAACATAGAACTTAAACGAGTAGTAATTGAAACATAGTAGAAGGAATCTTGTTTATGACTGTCGAAGTGAATAATAGTTATTGTAAAGAGCTAGGAGGACTACCATGGAAAATATCTTGCGTCCCATCTATCAAGAACGTGCAAGTCAACCAGAGACTTTAGGAGTCATTATTGTCAAAAAAGTTGATAATGTTGAGAACATAACAGATACCTTTGATTGTGTGTTATTAATCATTGTGAAAGAAGCAGAAGTGCCTGTGTTTACGAAGCACTATATACACGAAGATCGAAAAACAGTTATGCATGTTATTACAGAAGAAATTCTAAATAAATGGTTATTTAACGGTAGTAAAAAGAGAGTTGTTGACTGGATTTTTAACGGGAAAATTATGTTTGACCGAAATGAATATCTAGTTAACCTAAGAGTGAAGCTTCATGAAGAGCCATTATACGGTCGTAAGATCAAAACAGGGATTCAATTTTCAAAATTGCTTCGACGTGTAATGGAAGGAAAAGAATTATTTAATAAGGGAAATTACTTAGATGCATATTCCAATGTCACTGAATCATTACATCATTTAGCTCGTTTATCAGTGCTTGATAAAGGATTGTATCCAGAAGTTACAGTATGGTCACAAGTGAAAAAGATTCAACCTGATATTTATAAACTTTACGAAGAACTATTATTTAGTAAAGAAAGTTTAGAGAAAAAGCTGGAACTACTATTTTTAGCAATTGAATTTATGATCAATACAAGAACTCATGACGGTGCACAACATATATTAGAAACAATGCTTGAAAAAGAAGAGTGGACAATCCAGGAGCTACATACACACAAGGAATTAAAATACTATTCTGGAGACCTAGAAGTTTTTATTGAATACCTAATCGATAAAGCATATATTATTGTAGAACCTATTGCTTCAAAAAATGAATCGATACAGCATCGACACTACAAAGTGGATAAGAAGCTAGTAGAATTAGAGTATAGTTTATAATGTTATTCGAGGTGCTGCTTTTATGGTACCTCGAATTTTTTTTAGAAATAGTGTTGACACTTAGATTCTTATTGTAGTAAGATAAAACACGTCGCTGAGAGAACAACATTAAAAAATTTGAAGAGAATATTTTTTGAAAATAACTTTTTAAAATAAAGTGTTGACATACTAGCTGACAATTGATATAGTAGAGAAGTCGCTGAAAAATGACAGAACATGAACCTTGAAAACTGAACAACAAAACGTTAATGAATTAAACGTTTCTATAATATAGAAACACAATTTTGGACATCAATTTTGATGCCAGTATGAATTTTGAGCTTAACTCAAATTCACCATTTTATGGAGAGTTTGATCCTGGCTCAGGACGAACGCTGGCGGCGTGCCTAATACATGCAAGTCGAGCGGACC
>DATMFE010000087.1:0-2114 GCA_035556295.1 Ureibacillus sp. | reverse complement strand
CTCAAACTTTATTGGACCACAACCATTATCACAAGTTCGTTTATTCAACGCTCATCCAACTGGTGCGATGAACAGAGCAGAACGTTTAAATGCAATCATGACAGATGGAGGACTTGCTAACTGCGGTAACTCACAAAACTGCGTACAGTCTTGTCCAAAAGGTATTCCATTAACAACTTCGATTGCAGCTCTTAACCGTGATACTGCAATTCAATCATTCCGTAACTTCTTTGGAAGCGATCAAGTTTAATTAACCGTATGAAAAGAACCTGTATCTTATGATATAGGTTCTTTTTTTGCTTATTTTCATTCTAGCTCTATGGTGGCAAGGTGTGTGTGATCATTCAATAAAATTTAGGTATATTATGTAAAATTCTTTCAATTATATACATTTTGTTTTAAAATGAATGAATAACCATTCATTGAACAAGAGGAGGCAGCATTTTGAGTAGAATCTCATATATTGAAAATTTTGAACAGTGGCAAACTAGTTTTTCCTTTAAGCAAGAGGTGAAGGTTCGTTTTTCGGAAACAGATATGTTCGGTCATCTAAATAATACGATTACATTCACGTATTTTGAGGAAGCAAGAATGGAATACTTTAAGCATTTAGGCTTAATGCAAAAATGGTTAGAGGCAAACGATGATGCCATCATTGTTGTAGCTGATTTGCAATGTGATTATCTTCAACAAGTGTTTTTTGATGAACACTTATATGTGCATGTTAAGGCAGCCAAAATCGGTACTTCGTCTGTGGATCTTCATTATATGATTACAAGAGAAGACGGCTCAGTTTGCTATACGGGCAGGGGAGCAATTGTTCAAATTTCGAAAGCTACTGGGAGGTCCCTTCCTTGGGCTGAAGAAGTGAAAGCGGTATTGGGACAATTTCAAGAAATAGAGTAAGAATAGTCAGCTTCAGCTATATAATTTTATATGAAGGTATGTAAAATCTCCTAGGAAAAGACTTCTAGGAGATTTTTCTGATTGGATAGTCTTGGTTCATTGTTGCTGTTTCTGAGAGATGCTTGAAAATTGTTTGAAGTTGTTCTGTCCTTTACTTACAATAAAATATTGTAGGTATTTTAGTATAAGTTGAGAAAAATGTGCTGATATGAAATTTCCAGTATGATGCTAGACTATTATTCTTTTAATAATAAACGAATAGAGACAGGAGAATTTGCATTATCGGATGAAGCATTTGATTTGCTTAGTGATGCTGCAAATGTAGAAGCAGTTAGAAGCATGAGTGTATTTAGGGAAGAAGGAGAGAGCAGTTTTAACCAATTTCTTAATGACTTAGACGATAATCAATGGTCGCTTTATAATATTTCGGATTTTTATATACCGACGCTTGATGTCAATCCTTTGTTAGAGAATATTGTCTTCTTGCTGACATCTTCCAAGAGAATATGGAGTATTATCTTCAATTTTTGGATGCCGTAGCTGATGTTACAAAATCAGCATGATAAGAAGGCTATGCTAATCAATAACGTTATTTAACAGAACTAATAAGAAAAAGGGAGGAAGTATAGTGCCTGAAATAGCATACATAAAGGTTATGAGGAAAAAAGGATTCTACGCAATGTTCCGCAATTTTCAAATACTGTTAAATGGTGAAGTAGCAGGAAAAATAGCTCGTGGTCAAGAGGTAGTGTTTGAAGTACCGCCGGGCATCTATACGATTCAAAATAAAATAGATTGGTTAATCACTGAACCTCTAGAGCTAGAAGTAAAAGCTGGTGAAACAGCGACCTTTCAAGTATCAGGGAAGACGAAGGGTGGATTGAATCAGGAAATATTTATTCAACGGGAAGCGAATGATTGAAATAGAAGGGTGAGCAGCCTTTCAGCATAACTCAAAGATGTACGTGAACATGGTCTTACACAAATGAGCCTAACGTCATTTTGTTATCCACAATTTTAAAAAGGTTAAAAAAGAAAATTTAAATTATATAAGCAAAAGAGTCACTCCCTCGCCTTTATCGACATACTATATCGTGACTAAATAGACACCCACTCCGGGTTTTATGCTGGTGAAGGCAAGGAGGGTTACATTAATTGAAGGAGAACGAATTCACTCATAAGCCACTACTCACCAAAAGAGAAAAAGA
>DATMFE010000086.1:0-2918 GCA_035556295.1 Ureibacillus sp. | reverse complement strand
GGCGATTCTTGTTTTCCTTCTGCCTACTAATATCGTTTTCGATCGGATTAAGCCGATGTTTACATTAGCATTTGGTATGACTGTTATGGGGCTTAGTCTTCTTTTGCTGAGCCAAATGGTTAGTCTACCATCTTTATATGTATGTATGGCTCTATATGGCATCGGATTTGCTTTTTTATTCCCATCTATCAATTCTTTACTCGTTCATGCAGTTGAACCCGCTCATCGCGGCAAAGCCTATGGATATTTTTATGCCTTTTTCTCTTTAGGCGTTGTAGCTGGCTCTGGACTAACAGGGTTACTGGGATTCACAGACGTAGGAGGCTTCCTTTTTACAGGTTCGTTGTTAATTATCGCAGCGGCAGGCAGCCTTTTAAAAGAACCACCGACTATAAAAGAAAAACAGGTTCATTAATAAAAACGAGTGTCAGAAATTAAAAAACGCCCGCAGCTATTCATGAGCTGCGGGCTAGGCATTATTTTGTATAAGATAATACAGCGTTTTTTACGGCGTTTTTATCGAAACGTTGAAGGGCTTGGATTGCTTCCCCTTTATTTGTATATTCAAAAACACGAACATCTTTTTGTTCAAATACTGTAATAACCCACATTGTAAAACCCTCCATCATTTTATTTTTGTTTTATAACAACTGCTGTAAATACGATATTTTTAATGAACTGTTATATAATAGCTTTCTTGACTCTTATTCTACTCCGATTTTTTCAAAAAGAAAGTACTAAGTGACATAGTTCACAAACTGTTCAAATTTAAAACGCTTCCATTAAAAAATCGCAGAAACAATGAATTTAGGGCTTTACAATGTACAACTCCGGTCTTGATCGCAAAAAGAAACCGTTAACTAGTATAAAAGCCAATAAAATAACTCGAACCAATATTCTCCTTAATATAGCCATAAAAAAACGAGTATATAATCGCGTGCGATTTCATACTCGTTTTCATCTACTTCTCTATTTATCCTTTGATAGCCTTACTTTCTCCACTTAAATAAGCCCTTCATTCTTCGCTTTATCCGCCGCTTCTCTCCGCCCTTTAACCTCTAACTTCGCATAAATATTTGAAATATAATTTTTCACCGTTCCGCCGCTTAAAAATAAGCGTTCAGATATTTCATTATTCCTTAAGCCTTTTGCCAGAAGCTTTAATACCTCTACTTCACGTTCGCTTAAACCATACGTTTGAATGAGCTGTTGCATTCGCTCCTCATTATTCGTAAAAGTTTCTTCCTCTTTCTTTTGAACTTGGTTATGAATAAGACTAGCCGCCATTTCTTTTGTAATAAGCGTACCACCTGAATGAACTAATCGAATACTGCTCGCCAAACTTCGAGGATGAAGTGATTTGAGCAAATATCCTTCCGCTCCATTAGCCAATGCTGTGATAACATAATCAACATCTTTGTAGGAAGTGAGGATGATAACCTTTATATGCGGCCATGCGTCTTTAATCAATTTCGTCGCACTAACCCCATCCATATTCGGCATATTAATGTCCATCAAGACAACGTCCGGTACTAGTGCTTCACATAGACGCACTGCTTCTTCCCCATCCTGCGCAAGCCCAACAACTGTAAGCTGCTCTTCCATATTTAAGACAATGGATAAACTTTCTCTTATCAGTTCCTGATCATCTGCGATTAATACTTTAATGTCTTCCATTCTCATCCCCTCCGAAATGAAATTTGGCATTTCACCATTGTTCCTTGTTTTTTATTAGAGACAACTTGTAATTTTCCATTTAATGCAGCTAATCGTTCCTTCATAGACGATAATCCGAACCCATATTCCACTTGCTCTGTACCAGTCCCATTATCTTGTATCACTAATTCTACTTCATGTTCTAAAAACGATAGAGTAACAATCACTTCTGTTGCATGACCATGTCTTTTTGCATTTGTTAAACCTTCCTGAAGACAGCGTAGAAGGGTCATACGTATCGAATGCTGCAAGGCATATTCCTCATCACCCACAATGTTAAAATTTACGTTTGTATTCGTATATTCAGAAAACTCATCGATAATAGCAGAAAGATTACTCGTTAAAGAAATATCCGTTTCTGTTCCTATTTCATGAATTGTCTCTCTAACTTGATTCAAACTGCCTGACGCATAATCTCTAAGTTCTTCAATCTTCTTCTTCGCTTCAGACGGATTTGAATCCATTAAATAAGACACAGCATCTAACCCTACAATATAAGAAATGAATGAATGCCCAAGTGTATCATGTAAATCACGCGCCATTCGATTTCTCTCTTCGACAAGGGTAAGATGCTCAATTTGCTTCGCATATTGAACAAGAGTTTGATTTTGCTCTTCTATGATATTATTTAAATTTTCAGTGTTTTTATAGGCTTTAATAATCAGGTTAAAACCAAACCCAATCATCAGCAACAACCAATGATTAAAGATAAAGAAATAAGGGTTCTCGTCTTTTAATGAAATGCCTTGTAAAGCAAATTCAATAAAAGGCAAGAAGGCCATAACCGCAATCAACCAATAATAACGTCTCTCCAGATGGAAAGAAACCGTTAATGCAGAAATAATAAACAAAGCTGTATAGCTATTCGTAGTCTGCATAACGTAAATAGTTAACGACCCATTTAGCAACAATTCCGCAAAACAATAATACATGCTTCTCTTATATAAAAGAGGGATCCAAAAACATATAGGTACTATCATCACCATGACTAACCATATCAAAACTAAATAAAACTCATCAACCGTATCCTTTTCCGTATACACATCAGCTAAGGCAAATACATAAAAGAATAACCTGAAAGAAAACAACACAATTTCAACAAAAATCGATAGCTTCTTTACACCTCTTAATTTACTCAATGAAACACCTCGAATCCTATTCACCCTAATATCTTCATGGTATGGTTTGAAGGCTCATTTGTC
>DATMFE010000085.1:0-1894 GCA_035556295.1 Ureibacillus sp. | reverse complement strand
GATTTTAATGGTGCCGCTTGCTCTTATGTTTGGAAAACTGAGCGACAAAATCGGAAACAAGAAAGTTTTCTTAATCGGTTTAGGTGGATTGAGCTTACTGTCAGCCTTTTCGTTCTATTTAATCAACTTAAATGGTTTAGTATTTGTTTCAATCGGTATACTTATTCTAGGTGTTTTACTTGCTACGTATGAAGGAACAATGCCAGGAACGCTGCCAACAATGTTCTACACAGATATTCGCTACCGAACATTAGCGATCACGTTTAATGTTTCAGTTTCTATCTTTGGAGGAACGACGCCATTAGTTGCGACATGGTTAGTTCACGCAACGGGCAATCACTTGGCTCCAGCGTTCTATTTAACGATTGTGAGCATCATTGGATTCTTCGTAATCTTGTTCCTGTTTGCGAACACGGCAGGAAAATCACTCAAAGGTTCATACCCAACAGTTGCTTCTAAATCTGAATACAATGAAGCCGTTGAAAATCCAAAAGATTCATTATGGTGGCACACAGAGCAAACAGAAAAATAAAGTAAATAAACAGCAGCAGCTGAATTAACTGCTGCGCAAAATATGAACACTAAAAAAGAGCCTTCTCCTTGTATCGCATAGAGAAGGCTCTTTTTATCATTCAATCCTTTATCTCATTCCCTGTATTTGCTATTTTTGATTCTGTATGTTACGATTAAGTTAATTATTTTTGTTCGGTATAAGATTGAGAGAAGAGAAATCTCTTCCATAGAATTTTTTATCTTAAGATAGTATGGTTGGACAAGGGTAGTAATACAACCGTGGAGTATTCCACACCAGGAGGCAACAATTATGGAACAAGGTACAGTGAAATGGTTTAATGCAGACAAAGGCTTCGGCTTTATCGAAATTGAAGGCGGAGACGATGTATTCGTACATTTCAGCTCTATTCAAGGTGAAGGCTTTAAATCATTAGAAGAAGGTCAAAAAGTAACGTTTGACATCGAACAAGGCCAACGTGGAGCACAAGCTGCTAACGTTCATAAAGTAGCATAATTAAAACTAAAAAAGACTCCACATAGGGGTCTTTTTGCTTTGGAGTTTAATAATTTAAAAAGATTACTTAAAAAATAAGTACAGACATTGGAGACAGAATGCTATTAAAGCAGAGCTACCTATATGTAAAATCCCATGTCGCAAAAAATAGAAAAAACCCCTTATGGTTATAGAACTGTATGCTTTAGGAGTACATATACGCCTGAAGGTATCAAAAATAACTAACCTTCGCTGGATTAGCCATTGAGAGATCACATTATATTTCCCGATAAATAAAGTTAAAAATTTGATTATTTTTGATAGGAGAGAGGATGAGAGATATGAGTATAAGCTTATTTACTAATGGAGAAATTGTAAATATAAAAGCATCTAATGAAAGAGTGATCATCTTAAAAAGCCATTATGTAAAAAACATGAAAAGATACTCTTATACAGTGGATAAATATCCAAGTACGTTTTTCTTTGAAGAAGAATTAATGAAACATGAATAAATATTAATTTATAGTTTGGATTTTGTCTATACTATGCTATACTGAATTTACCATTTGTATTACCGATTACTATTTTTGTATTAATAAGCCCTATTCCTCAGTGGATAGGGTTTTATTATGACATTTTCAAGGAAATGAAAAAGACAGACTCCATGGAGTCTGTCTTTTTATATTTATGATGGATTACGCTTTTTGAACGTTAGAAGCTTGAGGGCCGCGTTGACCTTGTTCTACGTCAAATGTAACTGCTTGACCTTCGTCTAAAGATTTGAAGCCTTCGCTTTGGATTGCTGAGAAATGTACAAATACATCGTCTCCGTTTTCGCGTTCGATGAATCCAAAACCTTTTTCTGCGTTAAACCATTTTACTTTACCT
>DATMFE010000084.1:0-170849 GCA_035556295.1 Ureibacillus sp. | reverse complement strand
ATTATAGTGAACTTTGTCATCCAGCGTTACTAGAAGCATTACTTCAAGCTAGTAACGAACAAAATAAAGGTTATGGGTTGGATAAGCATTCAGACAATGCAAAAAGATTAATTAAACAAAAACTTGAAACAGAAAATTGTGATATTCATTTTGTAACAGGTGGAACGCAAGCAAATGCTACTGTTATCTCATATATTTTACGTCCTTACGAAGCAGTTTTAGCTTGTACTACAGCACATATCAATGTATATGAAACAGGTGCAATTGAAGCTACTGGGCATAAAATAGTTACAGAAGAAGGGGTAGATGGAAAGTTAACTCCTGCTGATATTGAGCATGCTTTAAAGTCTCACTATGATGAACATATGGTGAAAATCGGCATGGTGTATATTTCACAATCTACTGAGCTAGGAACTGTTTATAGTTATGATGAACTAAAGGCAATTTATGATTTTTGTAGAGAGCACCAATTATACTTATTTATAGACGGTGCAAGACTTTCAAGTGGACTTGCTGCAAGTGGTGTATCTTTAAATATGTTTAAAGACTTATGCGATTGTTTTTATATTGGTGGAACGAAAATCGGAATGATGAGTGGGGAAGCAATTGTCTTATTCAATGATCGTTTAAAACAATACTTCAGACATCATATAAAAAACAAAGGAGCATTGCTTGCGAAAGGTTATGTTGTTGGGATTCAATTTGAAAGAGCATTTCAAGATGATCTTTACTTACAATTAGGTCATCAAATTAATGATTTAGCTAGATTTTTAACAAATGAATTAAAGGCGTTAGAGGTTCCATTCTTTAGTGAATCTTCAACGAATCAAATTTTCCCCATTTTTACAAAAGAAGTAGTAACAGAATTAGGAAAATTATATGATTTTGAGGTTTGGGAAGAAGTAGAAGGTGGATTTGCCATTCGTTTTGTAACATCTTGGTTTACCAAGAAAGAAACTTGTATGGAACTGTTAGAAGACATAAAAACAATTATGAGTAAATTTAAATAAATGTAGATTTCTACCAAAAGTAGTTATATGATTTTAAAGTAACGTTAGTACGGTGTCCATTATGCTCGACTGAGTATAGTGGACGTTTTTCTATGGAGGATTAGTACGTATATGAATAATCAACGATGGCTATCTCAAAATTTCTTTATCTTTTTCTTTACCTGGGGAGTATATTTACAGTATTGGTCTGGTTGGCTAGTAGAAGGTAAAGGTCTAAGTGTAAAAGAAGTTAGCTTTATTATGGGGGTAGGGTTAATCGCGAGAGCAATTTCCACATTATTTGCCTTCCCGTTTGCTTCAAAGTTTCTAAGTAGTAAGAAACTGATATTATTATTGGTCATTGTATCTTTCTTCATTACATTAATTTATATCCCAGCGAATTCCTTTACCGCATTATTAATCATTACTTTTACGTTTAGTTTGTTCTATCCCTCATTACTCCCAGCCATTGAAAGTGGAGCAACTGTCCTTGTTCAGGAAGGTAAAGTTCATTACGGTAAAAGTCGCTCATACGGTTCAATTGGGTTTGTCATTGCGGTATTTATCATTAGCGGTATAGTTAGTTATTTTAATGAAAGTGTTATTTTATGGTGTATGATTGTTTCGCTATTCTTAATGTTATTGATGCAAACGATGCCAGCACCAGCAAGTTTAGTTGAACAGCCAACTTCACAAGATCGTAAAAAAGCATTCGCAATGCGCGGTTTGTTTCAAATTAAAGGGTTCCCACTTATTTTATTCATAGTAATTCTGCTACAAGGATCTCTTGCTTCGTACTACAATTATAGTTATATCTATTTGCAAAATTTAGGTGTAGAGACGTTATATATTGGAATTATCCTAAATATTGCTGTCTTATTTGAGATACTCTATTTGAGTAAAGCAGAAAAGTTTTCTCACCTACGAACTTCAACATTGTTATTAATAGCAGCTATCGGTTCAACCTTACGATGGATAATTATTTTTATCTTTCCAAATGTGTGGGCATTTATTTTTTCACAAACCTTACATTCTCTATCATTTGCAATGGCACATTTTGCATTTATTCAATATATTACAAAAGCCTTGCCGAAACAGCAGTTATCAAATGCACAGGGAATTTATTCTGCATTAGCTATGAGTCTAAGCGCAGCTTTATTAACTCTTTGGGGTGGATTCTTATATGAAATTCAGCCAGGTTTAGCTTACTTAGGAATGATTGTCTTTACCATTCCTGCAATTCTATTAATTTTAGGTACAAGAAATAAATATTTATATTAAAAAAGTCGTCCTGATTTTCAGGGCGACTTATCTTCTTTTTATCATTAAGTAAAATTTCATCAAGATACTGAAAAGTAGGACAGTTAATACAACAATAGCTTGGAATTGTTGAACATTTTGCTCCATTGGAAATAAATGATCAACATATGCATCTTGGGTAATCATTTTTGCTGCCGTATAGGCTAGTATCCCAGCACCGGCAAAAAGTAAAATCGGAAACTTTTCTAACAACTTAATGACAAACGTGCTACCCCAAATCACAATTGGAATTGATATGGCTAACCCAATAACAACGAGTAATGTATTTCCATTTGAAGCACCAGCCACAGCAATAATATTGTCAATTCCCATTAAAAAGTCAGCTAATAAAATAGTAAAAATAGCACCCCAAAATGTGTTCTTTTCAGTTTTAACATGCACTTGTTGATCTGCTAATAAGATCTTGTAAGCAATATATAATAATAAAATACCTCCCACTAATAATAGACCATCTATTTCTAGTAATTTCACTGCTACTAATGTAAATAGAATACGAACAATGATAGCTGAAAAGGCACCAATAATAATTGTTTTCTTTTGCATCTTTTGGGGAAGATTTTTTGCAACTAACCCAATTAATAATGCGTTATCACCAGCTAAAACAAGATCAATTATGATTATCATTAATAAACCTGTAAAAAATTCATTTGTGATCCATTCCATCTGTTTCTCTCCTAATCTACTAAGTGCGTATGTGATATGTATATGTATTCAATGAAAGTATATTCTGAAGTATTGGCGAACGTGAATGCAGGATTAATTCGTTAAGTAGTTCAGTAAAAAACGAGGATTTTATTATGGCTTTCTTAACGTAAAGTCGGTAGTATAAATTTTATCCGTAAGCAATATGGTTGTAATTGACACAAATGTTTCATTCACATATAATTTAGAACAGAATAAGAACAACACATTGATGGAAAGAGTAAGTTTTGCTAAAACGTTTCAGAAAGAGATTCCCATGGCTGAAAGAATCTTACGACAGCGTAACTGAAAGCTAATCCTGAGTGCAGCTAATCCCTGCCGTTCACTTACGTTACAGTGCTCGAGATATAAAGTGCGTATCCATTGGTTACAATCTTTATAACGAGGGTGGTACCGCGAGATTACAGTCTTCGTCCCTTATTGGGATGAGGGCTTTTTTTGTTTGTAAAACTTGCTTTACTGTTACGTGTTTTAGAAACTTTACCCATTCATCACAATCATTTAGGAGGAAAAATAGAAATGAAAGCATCAGACATTCGCCGTAAATATTTAGAATTTTTCATTGAGAAGGGGCATGCACAAGAACCTTCTGCATCTCTAGTACCAGTAAATGACCCTTCTTTACTTTGGATTAACTCGGGGGTTGCGACGCTTAAAAAATACTTTGACGGTCGTGTGATTCCAGATAATCCACGTATCACAAATGCACAAAAATCGATTCGTACAAATGATATTGAAAATGTAGGGAAAACTGCTCGACACCATACATTTTTTGAAATGTTAGGAAACTTTTCAATTGGTGACTATTTTAAAAAAGAAGCCATTCATTTTGCATGGGAGTTCTTAACAGATTCTAAATGGATGGGCTTTGATCCAGAAAAATTATCCATTACATTACATCCGGAAGACGAAGAAGCTTATAACGTATGGAAAAATGAAATTGGTATTCCCGAAGAACGATTAATCCGTATTGAAGGGAACTTCTGGGATATCGGTGAAGGTCCATCAGGTCCAAACTCTGAAATTTTCTACGATCGTGGACCAGAATATGGAAACGATGAAAGTGATCCTGAATTATACCCAGGTGGAGAAAATGAACGTTATTTAGAGGTATGGAACTTAGTATTTTCTCAATTCAACCATAATCCTGATGGTACGTATACACCACTACCAAAGCAAAATATTGATACAGGTATGGGACTTGAACGTATGGCATCAGTTGTGCAAAATGTGCCAACGAATTTTGATACTGATTTATTCATGCCAATTATTGAAAAGATTGAAGATTACTCAAACCGTAAATATAAACGTCCAGGCGAAATTGATTTAAAAGAAATTTTCGGAAGTACAGAAGATATTAATACGCCATTTAAAGTTATTGCTGACCATATCCGTACTGTAGCGTTTGCAATTGGGGACGGCGCACTTCCTTCAAATGAAGGTCGTGGCTATGTTTTACGTCGCCTGTTACGCCGTGCAGTGCGTTATGCAAAACAAATCGGGATTGAAAAACCGTTTATGTTTGAATTAGTACCAACAGTTGGCGAAATCATGGTTGACTTTTATCCAGAAGTGAAAGAAAAGCATGAGTTTATTGCACGTGTCATTAAAAATGAAGAAGATCGTTTCCACGAGACATTAGATGGTGGTCTTTCCATTCTTTCAGAAGTAATCGAAAAAGAAAAAGCAAAAGGATTAACTGTTATCCCTGGAGCGGATGCATTCAAATTATACGATACGTATGGTTTCCCAATTGAGCTTACTGAAGAATATGCTGAAGAAGCTGGTATGACTGTGGATCATGAAGGTTTTGAAGCAGCAATGAATGAACAACGTGAACGCGCAAGAGCAGCTCGTGCAGATGTAGATTCTATGCAAGTGCAATCTGAAGTTTTAACCAACCTAACAATGGAATCTAACTTTGTTGGATATGATACTTTACAAGCTGATACAACAATCCTTGCAATGGTTGCGAATGGCCAAACGGTTGAAGTAGCATCTGAGGGAGAAGAAGTTCTAGTAATTTTAGCTGAAACACCATTCTACGCAGAGATGGGTGGTCAAGTTGCGGATCATGGCTCAATTTCTAATGACTCTTTTAAAGCGTTGGTTAAAGATGTACAGAAAGCTCCTAATGGTCAATCGTTACACACTGTAATTGTTGAGTCAGGTGAAATGCATGTAAACGATGGTGTAATTGCCGCTGTTGATCGCGATGAGCGTAATTTAATTGTGAAAAATCATACTGCAACACATATTATGCAACGCGCATTAAAAGATGTTTTAGGTGAACATGTAAACCAAGCAGGATCTTACGTTGGTCCAGATCGCCTTCGTTTTGACTTCTCACATTTTGGAGCTGCAACAAAAGAAGAATTGGAACAAATTGAACGTATTGTAAATGAAAAAATTTGGGATGATATTAAAGTAATTATCGAAGAAATGCCAATTGCAGAAGCAAAAGCAATGGGGGCAATGGCACTTTTCGGTGAAAAATATGGAGACGTTGTTCGAGTTGTACAAGTAAGTGATTATTCAGTAGAACTTTGTGGTGGTATCCACGTAAATCGCACATCTGAAATTGGATTGTTTAAGATCGTTTCAGAAGGTGGAATTGGGGCTGGTACTCGCCGAATTGAAGCAGTAACTGGTAAAGCAGCGTTCGAAGCTGTAAAAGAAGAGCAACGACTTCTTGAACAAGCGGCTTCTATCTTAAAAGCTAATCCAAAAGATTTAGTTCAACGTGTTGAAAATCTACAACACGAATTAAAAGAACTACAACGTGAAAACGAGTCATTATCACAAAAAATAGCGAACGCACAAGCAGGAGAAGTGCTAAATGCTGTTGAGAAAATTAGGGATGTATCTGTTCTTGCAACACGCGTAGAGGCAAAAGACAACAACCAATTACGTCAAATGATGGACGATTTAAAAGAAAAATTAGATAGTGCTGTAATTGTACTAGGTGCCGTTGATGGAGATAAAGTGATGCTATGTGCAGGGGTAACGAAAGACTTGGTTGGTGGCAGTTACCATGCTGGAAACATTGTTAAACAAGTTGCTGAACTTTGTGGAGGTCGCGGAGGCGGACGTCCGGACATGGCGATGGCTGGTGCTAAAGAAGTGTCAAAACTTGATGAAGCGCTACAATCTGTGTATGATTACGTTAAATCTATTTAAGTTCACATATTAAAAAATATGCATTCAATCAATAGATGTTAAAAATTTTAATATGATAATTTCATTTAACTCTAGATAACGAATAGGTTATAATAGAAAAAAATGGGGAGGTTTAACCCTTCCCTATCTTCGAGAGCGAGGTGCTGGTCTTGAGTTCGTTTGATCAAACAATGAAATTCAGTTTTCCAGAAGAATCGATGGAGCAAGAAGTAAAGCAAGTATTGTTAAAGGTGTATTCTTCTTTAGAAGAGAAGGGGTATAATCCTACTAATCAAATTGTTGGGTATTTACTATCAGGTGACCCTGCATACATCCCTCGCCATCAGGACGCACGTAATTTAATTCGTAAGCTCGAACGTGATGAGATTTTAGAAGAGCTTGTAAAATTTTATATTAGAAAGAACAACGAGGCATAATAGTAAATGAGAATTATGGGTTTAGACGTAGGTTCTAGAACAGTTGGAATTGCTATTAGTGATGCGCTAGGTTGGACTGCACAAGGAATTGAAACGATTCAAATTAATGAAGACGAAGGCGAGTTCGGTATTGAAAGAATAAAAGAACTCGTGAAAGAATATGCTGTTACAGAATTTGTCGTTGGATTCCCTAAAAATATGAATAACACAATAGGTCCACGTGGTGAAGCATCACAAAATTATAAAAAATTACTCGAAGATACGTTTCAGTTACCCGTAAAACTTTGGGATGAACGTCTAACAACGATGGCGGCTGAAAGAATGCTGATTGAGGCGGATGTTAGTAGAAAGAAACGTAAAAAAGTAATTGATAAAATGGCGGCTGTCATGATCCTTCAAGGATATTTAGATAGTAAAGGGAGCGTCTGAAAAGCTTTTGTGACAATCTCTTTGCACTAAGGATTGGTGACATCTTAATGTAACCGTCTCAGGTGCATAATATTTATGAACAAGATGGTAATGTCTAGAAAGTATTACTTTCTTGAACATTCCAATGATTCAAAAATGGTAACATATTGATGTAGCCATAGCAGGTGCAAGAATGTAAGTTTCATGTATTGAAATGAATTCTCTGCCCAATATTAAATTTGTAGTTTTAATCAAAATGAAGAGGTGACCATTATGGTACATGAACACGATCACGATCACGAACACCGTCATATTACAATTGTTGACGAAGAAGGAAATGAACAATTATGCGAAGTAATTTACACATTTGATTCTGAAGAATTTGGAAAATCATATGTGTTATACTCAATTATTGGGGCAGAAGAAGATGAGGATGGACAAATCGAAATCTTTGCTTCAGCATTCAAACCTTCAGAAAATGGTGAAGATGGCGAGTTAGAACCTATTGAAACTGAAGAAGAATGGGATTTAATTGAAGAAGTATTAAATAACCTAGAAGATGAGTTTGAAGACGAAGACGAAGAATAATTGAATTTACTAAAAGGTAGGCAAGATCGCCTACCTTTTTTTAAAGTTATTAAAAGTGATGGAGGTGTGTTTTATGGATAATCAATTCATCTCATTATTAACCGATGATGGAAAAGAAGCACAAGGTAAAGTCGTATTTACGTTTGATTCAGAAGAGCATTCTTATGTCCTTTATTCTTTACTTGATGAAAATGGAGAAGAAAGTAGTGAGATTTCCGCCCTTCGCTATGAATTAGGTGAAGACGGAGAAATGACGAATTTCTCATCATTAGAAACAGATGAAGAATGGGATATGGTAGAAGAAGTCCTTAATACGTTAGTTGATGAATTTTCTGATGATTTAACGAATTATTTCACAATTACCAATGAAGAAAATGAAGAAGTCATTTGTGAAATTCTCCACCGTTTTGAAATGAAGGATTACGGAAAATCATATATTCTATATACTTTTGCTGATGATGAAGCAGTATCAGAAATTTATGCAGCTTCTTATATTGCTGGGGAGAATGGAGAAGTAGTAGATCTAATTCCAATCGATTCAGAAGAAGAATGGTCAGCAGTAGAGCGTGAACTAGATTTGTTAACTGAAAAATAGATTTATGTAAATAATAAAGAAGGGCTGTAATCTTAATGATTGCAGCTTTTTTCTTTTTCCTGAGAATAGAGTTGGAATATATTAATATATGCATGGGAATAGTATTATTGATATTATTTGTAAAAGTGGATTACCAAAGGATTTTGAATACTATGAAAGATGATTTGAATATTTCATAGAATCTATGTATCATATTAAAAGATGTAAGGGGGGATTCCCGTGGAAAATGAGAAAGAAGATAAGAAACAAGAAATGTTCAAAAAAGTAAAGCAACGAAAACAAGAGGGAAGAACGGTTAGAAAAATTGTTGGAATTACATCATTAGCAGTGATCCTAATAATTGGTATTGTCGCATTAACAGGATATATGTACATTAAGTCTGCTCTTGAACCTGTTGATCCAAATGCTACAACTGAAATTGAAGTAGAAATTCCAATTGGCTCTAGTTTAACTACAATTGCCAGTGCCCTTCAGGAAAAGGGAATCATTAAAGACGCTCGAATTTTTAAATACTATACAAAATTTAAAAATGAATCGGATTTTCAAGCGGGGAGTTACACAATGACTCAAAGTATGACATTAGACGAGATCATTGAAAGTTTGAAAACGGGTAAAGTTTATCGTGAACCAGTCTTTACGTTAACGATTCCGGAAGGTCTAACTCTTGAACAAATAGCGAAAATAATTGGTAAAAACACTGAATTTTCGGCCGATAAATTTATGTCGAAAATTACAGATGAAAAATTTATTCAAAACATGATCGGTACATATCCTGAATTAATTACGGAAGAAGTGCTGGATGGCAACATTCGATACGCGCTTGAGGGATATTTGTATCCAGCAACATATGCCTTCTATGAAAGCAATCCATCGTTAGAAGAAATTATTACAACAATGATTGAACAAACAGATGAAGTTATGAAAGGTTATTCAAGTTTACTTGAAGAAAAACAAATGTCTGTTCATGATTTATTGACATTTGCTTCCCTTTTAGAAGAAGAAGCAACAGCCCAAACAGACCGTGAAACGATTGCAAGTGTTTTCTATAATCGTCTAGATGTCAATATGCCATTACAAACTGACCCAACGGTTTTATATGCATTAGGCTCACATAAAGACCAAGTGTTATATGAAGATCTAAAAGTAGAAAATCCTTATAATACGTATGTTATAACTGGATTACCTCCAGGTCCAATTGCAAATGCGGGGAAAACGTCAATTGAAGCTGCATTAAATCCAACTGAGACTGAGTATTTGTATTTCTTAGCGGATAAAGAAGGAACAAACCATTTTGCTAAGTCTTACGAAGAACATCTACAAAATATAGATACGTATCTTAAATAATTGCTCAAGGAAACGAAAATTTCTATGCTATTCTATGGAGGATTTCTATAGGAAAAGTTTGAGAAATATTCGCTTTCCTTTTCTTTTCGTGTTATTATATATTGTGATTTTTTGTTCATAGATACGATATCAATTACCAATGAATTGCTCAATCTTTTTAGCAGGTTTTTCCTGCACTGGGAAAGACATCAACTCGACCTTTTTGGGTCGAGTTGTGCTATGTACGCCAAATAACGAATACTAACTGAAGGGAAACGGATGCAAAATGGAGTTTTCAAATGCTTATATAGAATCCTTCATAAAACCTAGAAATGATTTACTCGTCGAAATGGAATCTTATGCTACTGAAAACCATGTTCCGATTATGCAACTACCTGCAATTGAAGTGCTAAATCAATTACTACTAATACAGAAACCTAAAAACATTTTAGAAATAGGTACGGCTATTGGTTATTCAGCAATTCGAATGGCTCTGACTTTGCAAGATAGTAAGATTGTAACAATCGAAAGAGATGCAGAACGAGTAGTATTAGCAAGGGATTTTATTTCACGATCTGAAGTAGCAAATCAAATTACGGTAATTGAGGGAGATGCGTTAGAAGTGGATGTTGAACCGGACACTACTTTTGATGCTGTTTTTATTGATGCGGCTAAAGGCCAATACATGCGATTTTTTGAGAAGTTTTCACCCCTAGTACCTTCTGGTGGTGTTTTATATATTGATAACATGTACATGCATGGCTTGTCCGATTTAAAATTAGAAGATGTGCCAAGAAGGAAAAGAACAATGATACGTAATCTGAAAGTTTTTGCAGATTGGATTATGAATCATGAAGAGTATCATAGCACGTTTTTCCCTGTTGGTGATGGTTTATTAATTTGTTTGAAGAGGTGAAAAAAATGACAAAACCAGAATTATTGGTGACACCAAAATCCGTTGATCATATTAAGGCTTTGTTAGATGCAGGTGCTGATGCGTTTGTTATCGGTGAGCAAAAATTTGGATTACGTTTAGCAGGCGAGTTTTCAGTAGAACAGGTAAAAGAAGCGACAGAACTAATCCATTCTTCAAATAAAAAAGTTTATGTAGCAGTAAATGCTCTATTCCATAACGACCGCATTGATGCATTAGATGACTATTTAAGAGAAATACAAAACATTGGTGTAGATGCATTAATCTTTGGAGACCCTGCAGTAA
This sequence comes from Ureibacillus sp., assembly GCA_035556295.1. Classification (GTDB taxonomy): domain Bacteria; phylum Bacillota; class Bacilli; order Bacillales_A; family Planococcaceae; genus Ureibacillus. Next base: position 160,109 of record DATMFE010000084.1, on the reverse strand, counting down.
TAGTTGCTGTTCGCGAACTTGGTATTACGATTCCATTACATTGGAATCCTGAAACAACTGCAACAAATTGGTTCCAAGCTAATTATTGGGCTGAACGCGGTGCGAAAAGAGCAGTACTTGCACGAGAACTTTCTATAGATGAAATTGTAGAAATCAAAGAAAATGCGAAGCCTGAAATTGAAGTACAAATTCACGGTATGACTTGTATGTTCCAATCAAAACGTAAATTACTAGGAAATTACTTCTTATATCGTGGTGAAGCGATGGAAATTGAAAATCGTAAAGAGAACAAGAATATGTTTTTACATGATAAAGAAAGAAAAAATAAATATCCTATCTATGAAGATTTAAATGGAACACATATTTTTTCACCAAACGATATGTGCTTAATTGATGAATTAACGGAACTATTTGAAGCAGGTATAGATTCACTAAAATTTGATGGAGTGCTTCATTCTGAGGAATACATTACAACTGTAACAAATCTTTATCGCCAAGCGATTGATGCATATTTTGATCAAGGTGAAGAAGTTTATGAAGAAATAAAAAATGAATTACTAGAAAAAATAGAAGAAATTCAACCACCACTACGTCCTCTTGATACAGGATTTATCTTTAAAGAAACAGTTTACTAAGAAAGGAGCGTAACGATGCTACAGTTAATAGAAAACGAAAAAATTCGTGAAACAGTAAATGGAAAACGTGTTATTACGAAAAAACCAGAATTATTAGCGCCTGCAGGAAGTTTAGAAAAATTAAAAGTAGCCGTACACTACGGGGCTGATGCTGTATTTATTGGTGGTCAAGAGTTTGGATTACGCTCCAATGCAAGTAACTTCACAATTGAGGAGATGCGTGAAGGTGTAGAATTTGCCAAGAAATACGGTGCAGTTATTTATGTAACAACAAATATATTTGCACACAATGAAAATATGGATGGGCTAGAAGAATATTTACAAGCAATTGAAGAGGTAGGAGTAAAGGGTATTATTGTTGCTGACCCTCTTATCATTGAGACATGTCGTCGTGTAGCTCCTAAATTAGAAATTCACCTTTCTACTCAACAATCATTATCAAACTGGAAAGCTGTAAAGTATTGGAAACAAGAAGGTCTTCATCGTGTTGTGTTAGCGCGAGAAGTCGGAGCAGAAGAGATGCGTAAGATGAAAGAAGAAGTCGATATTGAAATTGAAGCTTTTGTTCATGGCGCTATGTGTATTGCATATTCTGGTCGATGTGTATTATCCAATCATATGACAGCACGTGACTCTAACCGCGGTGGATGCTGCCAATCTTGCCGATGGGATTATGACTTATATGAGAACGTAGAAGGCGAAGAACAAGCGTTATTCCAAGATGGGGACGCTCCATTTGCCATGAGCCCAAAAGATTTAAAACTAATTGAATCCATTCCGCATATGATTGAGCTTGGAATCGATTCACTAAAAGTTGAAGGACGTATGAAATCTATACACTATGTTGCAACCGTCATTTCAGTATATCGAAAAGTGATTGATGCATATTGTGCAGATCCTGAAAACTTTAAAATTAAAAAAGAGTGGCTTGAAGAACTTGATCGTTGTGCAAACCGTGCTACAGCATCTTCTTTCTTTGAAGGTGAGCCAAGCTATAAACAACAAATGTTTGGTTTCAATGCACCAAAAATGAAATGGGATTTTGCGGGACTTGTCCTAGACTATGATCAAGAGACTGGGATCGTTACATTACAACAACGTAACTATTTCAAAACAGGAGATACGATTGAATTTTTCGGACCAGACATTGATACGTTCACAATGGAAGTTGGACAGATCTGGGATGAAGACAACAATGAAATGGAAGTTGCGAACCACCCACTTCAAATTGTTAAATTCAAAGTGGATCGTCCATTGTTCAAATACAACATGATGCGAAAGGAGAATAAATAAATGGAAAAAAAGCGACCTTTAGTGATAGGGATCGCAGGAGGTTCATGCTCTGGGAAGACCAGTGTAACGAATTCTATCTATGATGTATTCCGTGAGCATTCTGTTGTTGTAATTGAACAAGATTACTACTATAAAGATCAAAGTCATATGTCATTTTCAGAACGTTTAAAAACAAACTATGATCATCCATTAGCGTTTGATAACGATTTATTAATTGATCATATCCATCAATTATTAGAGCGTAAACCTATCGATAAACCTGTATACGATTATGTTCAACACACCCGTTCAAATGAAATCATTCATGTAGAACCAAAAGATGTAATTATTTTAGAAGGAATTTTAGTTTTAGAAGATCAACGTCTTCGTGATTTAATGGATATTAAGTTATTTGTTGATACTGATGCAGATATTCGCATTATTCGACGCATTGAGCGAGACATTAAAGATCGTGGTAGAACGATTGATTCAGTGATTGAACAATATCTGACAGCTGTTAGACCAATGCATAACTTATTTATTGAACCGACAAAGAGATATGCCGATATCATTATTCCTGAAGGTGGGGAAAATGAGGTGGCTATTGATCTAATGGTTACAAAAATTAAAACTATTCTTGAAACTACAACCATTCTATAATATGATGATAAAAGTATTGGAATTATTTACATGTAATTTACAAAGAATAAGAAATGCAACATAACAATATTCCAAATGGAAAATTCGGTTATGAGATAAGCATCTGAAAACCCATTCTAGATGGCAAATTTGTTTCATATGCTTATCTCTATAACCGGGTTTTTATACTATGCACCTATATTGCATTAAAAATGAAATCGATTGCATAGAACTGGTATATTCAATGTGAGGGATTAAGGAGTGGAGTATTTTGGTAAACGAAAAACAATATCCAATGACTTTAGCTGGTAAGAAGAAACTAGAAGATGAATTAGAGCAATTAATAACAGTAAAGCGTAAAGAAGTGGTTGAACGTATAAAAATCGCTCGTAGCTTCGGCGACTTATCTGAAAACTCTGAGTATGATTCTGCTAAAGAAGAACAAGGATTTGTAGAAGGTCGTATTTCAACAATTGAATCGATGCTTCGTAATGCAATCATTATAGAAGAAACTGAAGGCGAAAGTGACATTGTTACTTTAGGTAAAACGGTTAAATTCGTTGAACTTCCTGATGGTGAAGAAGAAGAGTATACAATCGTAGGTTCTGCGGAAGCAGATCCATTTGAAGGTAAAATTTCTAACGATTCTCCAATTGCTAAGGCTTTACTAGGTCATAAAGTAGAAGATGTAGTGAAACTAACTACACCTGGCGGAGATATGGAAGTTCGCATTGTTTCAATTAGTACAGCTAAATAATAAAATTTAATGGCTAATAGTTAATCAATCCTTTAGCCTCCAATAGTAATCATATAATGGAGAAGTCGACAACATAGATGGAAAGTTTGTCGACTTTTTCAATTATGTGTAATTACATAAAAATGTTATTAAGATTAGATTACAATTAAGTTTTTTAATACTTGTGCTGTTAAAATGATAGTGTCGTATCAAGAAGGAGGATTTTATCGATGTCAAATAGAGATCGCGATTTTTTAACACGTTCTGAAAGTAAAAAAAGATCAAGCAAATCTCAAAATCGTAAAAAATTAGATCGCCTACTAAACGTACTCATTGCAATCGTAGCAGTATTAATCTTAATTAATTTATATTTTGTATTTTCAAATGACGGAGAAAAAGAACTGGTTGAAGACGAAGTAGAATCAAGTGAATCTTCTGATAGCATTGCAGACAATAATCAGAATCAGACAAATGAACAAGATTCAACTAGTACAAGCAATGGCGAATCAACTAATAGTTCTAAAAATCATTCGAATGACCAAACTAGTAATGAGTCTAGCAACTCATCAGATGACGTAACAAATGAGACTGATAATGAAGAAAGTAATGAAGAAAAGACTACAACAACGACAGAACCTGTAGTTGTTCAGAATTCTGATGATCCATTAGTTGAACAAGTTATAATCGACCCAAATTGGAAGGTTACACCGACAGCTCAAACTGGGGAGCATATTTCCACTTATAAAAAAGGCGATATAGACTATGAAGAAAAAATAGTAACAATTCAAAATGCGGTTGGTTTAGAAGAGGACAATATTATTTATTGGAGTGTAAAAAATAATGGTAGTAGTGAAACTTCTATTGCAGTAGTTTCTTCAAAAGACCAAACTCAGAACTATCGTGTAAGTATCGAATGGGTACAAAATCAAGGTTGGAAACCGGTAAAAGTGGAAATATTAAATAAAACTGAAGGTTCCTACTAATTAAAGAAATATGATCAAGAGGTAAAAAAGGTCATCGTAGTATTGAAGGCAATGGAGGACAATAAATGAAAATCGCAATAATTGGAGCAATGGAAGAAGAAGTAGAGTTATTAAGAAACGAACTTACAAATACAGAAGTGATGACAATTGCCAATAGTGAATTCACAACTGGTTCATATAATGGGAAAGAAATCGTCTTATTAAAAAGCGGAATTGGAAAAGTAAATGCAGCGATGGGAACAACGGTGTTGTTATATGAATTTAAACCAGATGTTGTCATTAATACAGGCTCAGCAGGTGGGTACGATCCAAGTTTAGAAGTTGGAGCTATTGTCATTTCAGATGAAGTACGTCATCATGATGTAGACGTAACGATCTTTAACTACGAAATGGGGCAAGTACCACAAATGCCAGCAGCATTTAGTTCGGATGAACGTTTAATGAATGTGGCAAAAGAAGCTGTATCGGAAATTGGTGAGCATCAATATGCTGTAGGACTTATATGTTCTGGAGATTCATTTATGAACGATCCTAAGCGTGTAGAAATGGTAAGAGAACATTTCCCACAAATGAAGGCAGTCGAGATGGAAGCTGCTGCTGTAGCACAAGTATGTCATCAATTTGGGACACCATTTGTTGTAATTCGAGCATTATCTGATATCGCAGGAAAAGAATCCAATATCAGTTTCGATGAATTTTTACCTGTTGCTGCGAAACATTCAACTGAAATTGTGCTTAAGACAATAACTAAGCTATAAATTTAATTAGCTATATAAATTGTTTGCTGGTCAGTTGATCGATCCATTTTGCATTTATCATCGTTCACAATTCATTCATAAAACTTCTTGACTGAGTGAAAAAGTTAACAGTATGATAAAGCTACATATGGTACGATGTAAGTATTAAAAAACGAATTTGAGGGAGGAATGGTCAGATGGTATTTATTATGGCCGGTTCGGTTTGTATTACTGCTCTTATTGGTATTATCGCTTACTTTGGTGCAACTGAGGAAACAACAAACTAATGACTCAATAATTTGGCTCATTTAAGACAGGAATGTCTTAAATGAGCCATTTTTAATGGATATCATTTTTCTCTTTTTCTTTCTCTTGTTGTATTTGGTTATGTTTAAATTGCTGATAGAGTTTTACAAGTGCTCTTTTTTCAATTCTGGATACATAGCTTCTTGAAATCTTTAATTTTTTCGCAATTTCTTTTTGTGTTAGAGGATCATTATTATCAAGACCATATCGATATACAATGATTTCTAGCTCTCTTGGTTCAAGTGTATTTAAATATTGATAAAGTTGTTCAAAGCTTTCTTTTTGTTCAATTACATCAATTGCTGGCTGTTCATCCATTTGAAGTAAGTCGCGTATTTGTAACGATTGACCTTCTTTATCGACGCCAATTGGTTCAAACAATGAAACATCCTTTTGTACTTTTTTCTGTGCTCTTAAATGCATTAAAATCTCATTTTCAATACACCTTGCTGCATACGTTGCAAGGCGCGTTTTTTTATCTGGTGTGTAACTGCTTACAGCCTTCATTAATCCAATCGTACCAATTGAAATATAATCATCTAATTGTTCATGGGCAGGATGGAACTTTTTTACGACGTGTGCTACTAAACGCATGTTACGCTCGATTAAATCAAGACGAGCTTGTTCATCACCAGCCATGAATCGTTCAATTGCCTTTGCCTCTTCTTCTTTCGTAAAAGGCTTATGAAAAGCCTGACCCTTAAGATATCCAAGGAATGAAGGAATATCTAACCAAAGCTGCATTAGTGATGCAAAGAGTCCGCCCAGTTACGTCATCCTTTCTACCTTTTTCGACATTATATGATTTTTGACGAATGAAAATGAAAATACTTTATGAAAAGAAGAAAATATTATACAACAAAAAATACAGCTCATCCCATTTACTTGTCAATTTTCGTTGTATTATCTATTATATGCAAGAAATGACAGGGTGTTAATAGGACAAGCAATTGCATTATGATATAATCAAATAATAAAACGAGTCTTCATTTATATGCTTTTTATTCCACTGTAAATGAAGCAGGATTAAATTTGTTGAAGGGGTATCATCGTTTGTATAATTTTATATTGCCAAGAGAGTTTGTAACGTCTGTTTACGAAATATCCGCTGAAAAACTTAAGAAATTAGGTATTAAGGGCATTATTACCGATTTAGATAATACATTAATCGAATGGAATCGACATGATGCGACAGAGGAAATTGCAAATTGGTTAAAGTCAATGGAAGATGCGGGCATTAAAGTCATTATTGCTTCTAATAACAATGAAGCAAGGGTGAAACGATTTGCTGAACCATTAGGGATTCCATTTATTTTTAAGGCACGTAAACCATTAGGAGCAGCATACTTAGCTGCATTAAAGCAGATTAATTTAGACCGTTCAGAAGTGGTAATGGTCGGAGATCAGCTTCTTACAGATATTATGGGTGCAAACCGTTTGAAATTATATACCATATTAGTTCGACCCGTTGCAGAGTCGGATGGCTTAGTCACGAAATTTAATCGTTTCGTGGAACGCCGAGTGTTCAATTCATTAAAACGTAGAGGTATTACAACTTGGGAGGAAAAAGAATGACAGAAGAGCTACATTGCATTGGTTGTGGTGCAGTAATTCAAACAGAAAGTCCGAATGATGTGGGCTACACACCTACCTCATCAATTGAAAAAGAAACAGTAATATGCCAACGCTGTTTCCGATTAAAAAATTACAATGAAATTCAACCGGTAAGTCTTACGGATGATGATTTTTTACGAATATTAAATGGCCTTGGAGAACAAGAAGGGTTGATCGTAAAAATTGTTGATATTTTTGATTTTAATGGCAGTTGGCTACCGGGTATCCACCGTTTTGTTGGTAAAAATCCAGTTTTATTAGTGGCAAATAAAGCGGATCTACTTCCAAAGTCAGTAAAACAGAATAAAGTCGTTAACTGGATAAAAAGGGAAGCACGCAGCTTAGGTTTACAACCGATTGATGTACTACTCGTAAGTGCTCACAAAGGTTTTGGAATGAGTGAGGTAATTGAAGCGATTGAGAAATTCCGTAATGGTAAAAATGTCTTTGTCGTGGGTTGTACGAATGTAGGGAAATCTACTTTTATCAATCGAATCATAAAAGGAGCAACTGGACAAGGAAATGTAATTACTACATCCCATTTCCCAGGTACTACATTAGATATGATTGAAATTCCTTTAGATGACGGTTCAGCGCTTTATGATACACCCGGTATTATTAACCATCATCAAATGGCCCACCATATTGATGCGAGTGAGCTAAAATACATTACACCGAAGAAAGAAATAAAACCAAAAGTGTACCAACAAAATCCAGGACAAACTTTATTTATTGGAGCACTTGGAAGATTTGACTTTATTCAAGGTGAAAGATCTGCATTTACTGTACATGTAGCAAATGACTTACCAATTCACCGTACGAAATTAGAAAAAGCGGACCAGTTATATGCTGAACATAAAGGAGAATTATTGTCTCCACCAACAGTTAAGCATATTGATAAATTGCCTGAGCTAGTTCGTCATGAATTTTCAATTAAAGAAGGAAAGACAGATGTCGTCATTTCAGGTTTAGGTTGGATTACTGTACAACATGCGAATGTCGTTGTTGCAGTTCATGCACCTAAAGGTGTAGAGGTATTCATTCGACCGTCTTTAATATAATCTTTAATATTATATAGAGAAGAGGAATTTCGGGAAATGAAGAAATGGTTTGCAGTCATTGGAGATCCAATTGCTCAATCGAAATCTCCAGAAATGCATAATAAGTGGTACGAAAGAGATGGGATTGATGCAGCTTATATCCCAATACAAGTAAAGCCAGATGATTTACAAAATGCAATTCTCTCACTAAAATTGTTAGGTGCTAGCGGCTTTAATGTTACAATTCCGCATAAATCATCAATCATACCCTTTCTAGATGAAATTGATGATACAGCAAAAGAAATGGGTGCAGTGAATACAGTTGTTCGATTACAAAATGGTAATCTAAAAGGATTTAATACAGATGGTGACGGTTTTGTACGATCACTGGAAGAAAAGATTGGTGAACAACAACGTAATCAACCAGTGCTTTTAATAGGTGCTGGAGGTGCCGCAAGAGGAATTGCTTTTGCCCTAAAGAAAAAAGGGTATCAAAATATTACAGTTACGAATCGAACATTATCAAATGCGACTAAGCTAATTAATGAATTAGCTATTGGAAAAGCAATTTCATTTGATGAAGCTAGTGAAACATTGGACCAGTATAAAATACTCATTCAAACAACACCCGCTGGTATGAAATATGGGGATTCAACATATCCATTTCCAATAGACAATATGTCAAAGGAAGCAATTGCAGCTGATATTGTGTATAATCCATTAATGACGCCTTTTTTACAGCATGCACAACACATTGGAGCAACCGTTGTTACCGGTATTGGTATGTTTATACATCAAGGTGCTATTGCGTTTGAACATTGGTTAGGCTATTACCCAGATACAAAATTAATGATTGATCATCTTACAAAACAGTTACAATAAGAATCATTTCATGTTTTGATTTGTGTACCAAAGGCTTGCAACCAATAATCTAGAAACATTATTACTTTTTAAGAAGTCTTAGGAGGACACAATAATTTATGTTAACAGGTAAACAAAAAAGATATTTAAGAGCTGAAGCCCATCATTTAACACCAATTTTCCAAGTTGGTAAAGGTGGCGTGAATGAGCAAATGCTTCGTCAAATAAGCGATGCGTTAGAGGCTAGAGAGCTATTAAAAGTTAGAATTTTAGACAATTGCGAAGAAGAAAAAGATGAAGTGGCACAAGCACTGGCTGAAGGAACAAATTCAGAACTTGTACAGTTAATTGGCTTAACAGTCGTACTATATAAAGAATCTAAAAAAAATAAAAAAATACATTTACCTAGAGTAGATAAAAAGTAAGGTGTTGTTCAATGAAAAAGGTTGGCATTTTAGGTGGGACTTTTAATCCTCCACATATCGGACATCTTATTTGTGCAAATGAAGCTTTTTGTGCATTAAATTTAGATGAAGTCCGATTTATGCCAAATGCAATTGCACCTCACAAACAGCTTACAAATGATGCCACCATGCTTGATCGACTACGTATGGTAGAAATTATGGTGAGTCCTTACCCTAATTTTAAAGTAGAGCCTATCGAAGTTGAACGAGGTGGCGTTTCTTATACGTATGATACAATGTTAACCTTAGTGAACCGTGAACCAGATGTCCAATTTTACTTTATTATCGGTGGAGACATGATTGATTCCCTACATACTTGGCATAAAATACATGAATTAATGAAACTCGTCAAATTTGTTGGGTTAAAACGTCCTGGTTCCAGTTCTCATTCAAGCTTTGAAGTTCAAATGATTGATGCACCTGAGATTGTTTTATCTTCTACAATGATTCGCCATAGACTTGCTAATGGTGGTACATTGAAATTCTTACTTCCTGAGGGTGTTGAAGCATATATTCGAAAGGAAGGATTATATGGAACGTGCTGACTATTTGGAAGCGATAAAACCACGTATGCCTGAAAAAAGATATATTCATACCATTGGTGTAATGGAAACAGCTATAAAATTAGCAGAAATTTACGGTGAAGATGTACAATCAGCAGAAACCGCAGCCATTTTGCATGATATTGCCAAATATGCCGATGAAGATTGGATGATTCAAATTGTCCAAGATTATGGACTGGATCAAAGACTAATCGATTGGGGTCCAGAATTATTACATGGTCCAGTTGGTGCTTGGATTGCTGAGCATGAATTTAATATTCTAAATGAAGATATACTAAATTCAATCCGGTTCCATACAACAGGAAGAGCTGGGATGTCTAAGTTAGAGAAAATTATCTTTATAGCGGATATGATTGAACCAAATCGAAACTTCGATGGAGTTGAAAAGCTTCGTATTAAAGCAGAAAAAGATTTAGATAAAGCAATGCGTGCTTGTATCCAACACTCAATCAAGTATTTAGTGAAAACAAAGCAAAGGATTTATCCAGTATCCATTGAATGCTATAACGATGTAGTTGACCAAGATTAGTAAAACAATAATTTCCATTTATATAATATAGTAGAAGTATTAAATGTAAAGAAGAGAGGAAAAGTGAAAGAATGACAGAAAGTTTATTACAAGTTGCTTATAAAGCTATAGATGACAAACGTGCAGAGGATATTGTAGTTCTAAATATGCAAAATATATCATTACTTGCAGATTATTTTATCATTTGCCACGGTAATTCTGACCGCCAAATTCAAGCAATCGCACGTGAAGTGCAAGAAAAAGCATCTGAGAACGGTTTTGAAGTTAAACGAGTAGAAGGATTTGATTCAGCACGTTGGGTATTAGTTGATTTAGGTGACGTTGTCGTACATGTTTTCCATAAAGATGAACGTGCGTTTTATAATTTAGAACGTTTATGGGGCGATGCACCTCAGTTAGATGCACCGACTTATGAACAACTATGAGTAATTATGTAAAATTTGCACAAGTATATGATGTGCTTATGCAAGATGTACCATATGACGATTACGTGAACTGGGTGAAAAAATTTGCACCTAGTGACCAATATCCACAACTATTGGATATTGGCTGTGGAACTGGTACACTCACATTAAAATTCTATCAAGAAGGATATGATGTGAGTGGTGTTGATTTATCCGGTGAGATGCTTGCAATCGCAAATGAACGTGCCTTGAACGAAGGATTATCGATACCTTTCTATGAAATGTCTATGGATGAATTAGAAGGTTTCCAGCAGTTGGATGTTATTACCATACCAATTGACTCCATCAATTATTTAGAAACTGAACAGTCCGTTATAGAAACATTGAACCTTGCTTACAATGCTTTGCGAGAAGGAGGTCAATTGTTTTTTGACGTTCATTCTTTATATAAAATGAATGAAATTTTTATGGATGGGCCTTTCACTTATGATGATGGTGAAATATTGTATGTATGGCATACAGAAAAAGGTGAAGAGGAACATTCTGTTTACCATCAAATTACTTTCTTCGTAAAGGACGATGAATCAAATCAATATGATCGTTTTGATGAGGAACATTTCCAACGTACTTTTCCATTAGAATATTATAATGAATGGCTCTATCAAGCTGGGTTTTCAAAGGTAGAGATGACAGCCGACTTTAAAGAGGAAAATCCCGGATTTGATAGTGAGAGAATATTAATCCGTGCAGTTAAATAATCTCATAAAATTCTTATAGAAACCTCTTGATAACAGAAGGTAAATTTTGTAATATGAAAATATCCATATGATTTACCTTCTGGAAAGTAGGTGTAATTATGTTCCAGAATTTTGTCAAAAAGTATGGATTGAGTGTGCTAATCCCCAGGCATACTTTGCTTAGCTATCCTTCTAATTTTCCTTCAACAAAATTATTCAAGTGAAGATAACCTTGAACCGCTTACGATTATTCCTGTAGAATCAGAACAATTGACAACTGACGAGAATGTAATTGAGGACGTAAATGAAGAATTATCTCAAAACGTAATCGTTGATATTAAGGGTGCTGTAAAATACCCTGGCGTTTATGAGCTTACTTCTCTTGACCGAATAATAGATGTAATTGAATTAGCTGGTGGATATACACCTGAAGCGGACTCAAAGGGTATCAATCATGCTCAAAAATTACAGGATGAAATGGTCATCTATATACCAAAATTAGGTGAAGTAATTGAAAACACTGAAACCGATTCTTTTGTTACGATCACAAATAGTCGGAATGGTGGTAGCAATGGCAACAATAGTTCATCGCAAAATCAAATTAATATTAATCTAGCAACAGAATCTGAATTGACAACCTTGCCTGGCATTGGCCCATCAAAAGCGCTTGCAATCATAAGCTATCGTGAGGAGAATGGGCGATTCCAATCAGTTGAGGATTTAAAAAATGTATCGGGTATTGGTGAAAAAACGTTTGAAAAGTTGAAAGAGTTTATTGTTGTGAAATAATGAAAATTGGATCTCGCATTGCAACCTATCCATTTTCAGTCTAAACTATCATTAAATAAAAGGTGGAGGTAGTCATATGGAGCGTATTACATGGGACCAATTTTTCATGGCACAAAGTCATTTATTAGCATTAAGAAGTACCTGTACTAGATTAGCAGTTGGCGCAACCATTGTCAGAGAAAAAAGAATAATAGCAGGTGGCTACAATGGGTCTATTTCAGGGGACGAGCATTGTATAGAACAAGGATGCTATGTCATTGATAACCATTGCGTTCGAACTGTCCATGCTGAAACAAATGCATTATTACAATGTGCTAAATATGGAACGCCTACAAACGGGGCAGATTTATATGTTACACATTTTCCTTGTTTACAATGTACGAAGTCAATTATTCAGTCGGGCATTAAAAATGTCTATTATGCAAAAAATTATAAAAATAACCCTTATGCTTTAGAATTGTTAGAAAAAGCGAAAGTGAATGTTGTGCATGTGCCTTTTGATGAAGCAAAAATTGATTTTCTAAAAGATGAGAAATATATTTTAACACTAGAAATGTTAAATAAGCTTCGTAGTTTAGGAGCTTCTGCTGAAGAACTATTTCCTTTTGAAGAGAAGGTGAATGAATTATTTGGTAAACTCATTAAAGCATAAATGGATTATTTACGCCTTGTCGGTTTTAGTTGCAGCGATTGCTGCTCATGAATCGATAGGGCTTTTATTTTTGATCTTACTTATACTTGGATATTGCGTTTATAAGCGATATGCGATGATTCATTGGATCCTAATAATTGTTGTTGTGATTGCATCCTTTTATTACTTTTCTTCTCTCGTAAAACAAATCTATGAACCTGTAGAATTTCCAGCTACACTAACTTGGACAGATGAATATAAAATCAATGGGTCTAAATTACGTGGCTTTATGAAGGATGTAAATGGACGTCGTATCTATGTTACCTATGAATTTCAAAACGAAGCAGAAAAGAATAGATTTGAATCCATACCTTTAGTAGGAATGCAATTTATAATCAACGGAGAGTTAGTAAAGCTTGAACTTCCTGCACATCAATATGCTTTTAATATGGAGGGCTATTTAAAGAGTAAAGGGGCAATTGGAATAGTAGAGATAAGTCATTGGAGTTATGTGGATCAATCACTTACTCTAACTCAAAGAATAAGTTATCAAAGATATTATTTAATTCAACATATAGAAAAAACGTTTCCAAGTTCTCTAGTAGCGGAAGCTCAAAGTTTACTAATTGGTTTTCAAGAAAATGTAGATTCTGAAATGACAAGGGCATATCAAAAATTAGGAATCACCCATTTATTTGCCATTTCGGGGTTGCATATAGCTATGGTGTCATTGATTGTACATCAAGGTTTATTGAGAATCGGAATAAGAAGAGAACTTGCTATGATTTTGTTAATTGCCATTTTACCGATATATGGTGTGTTGGCGGGTGGTGCCCCTTCAGTGTGGCGTGCGGTATTGGTCGTAGAATTTATTCTAATTTCGCAAATAAAATGGAAAATGCCTGTAGATGATGCTTTAGCTATAAGCTTTATTCTCTTTGTGTATTTAGAACCATGGTCAATTTATCAAGTAGGTTTTCAATTATCCTACTTAGCTACTTTTAGTTTAATTTATTCCGGAAATATACTTAAACGATATCAATCCTGGATTACCGAATCTTTTCTCATTACTTTTGTTTGTCAGTTACTAGTTTTTCCTCTCTTACTTTTTCAGTTTTATGAAATTAGTTTGTTTTCATTTATTGCAAATATTATTTTTGTTCCACTATTTTCGTTTATCATTTTACCAATCAATATTATTTTATTAATCGTTTCGTTTCTTCCTGGAGGAATAGTTAAATTTTTATTTGTGATCTATGAACCATTAAGGTGGCTATTAAACGTGTTTATTATGTGGCTACAAACGATTCCACATCAAATGTGGATTCCAGGTAGGCCATCGATGTTACTCGTGATTTTGGCCTATTTAGGCGTCTTTTTCTTCTTTTATTTGTTCGATAAAAAAACGAAAGTATGGAAATATTGTGTTGTCCTTCTTATTCCAATTGTACTGATACACTTTCAGCATAAATGGTATGACGAACTAAAAATAACTTTTCTATCAGTTGGTCAAGGGGATAGTATATTAATAGAATTACCAAATAGAGAGGAAGTCTATTTAATTGATACAGGTGGATTATTGAGATTTGCGCAAGATGAATGGAAACAAACAAAAGAACCATATGAAATAGGCCGACAAGTTGTTGTGCCTTATTTAAAAGGCAAGGGAATTCACCGCATAGACAAGCTAATCATTACCCATGCAGATAGTGACCATGTTGAAGGAGCAGAAGAAATCGTCAAAGAAATTGAAGTGAAGGAAATTCATATTTCGCCAAATTCATATAAAAAAGAAGTAATGATTGATTTAGTAAAAGAAGCAGAAAAAAGAGGAATACCAATCTTAGAGCAAATGACGGGGAAATACTGGAGTGTCCAAAATTATATCTTTCAATATTTATGGCCAGTCGATACGAACTATGAAGGAAATAATGATTCTCTAGTATTATATGTATCAAATGGTCGTTTTAAAGCGCTGTTGACAGGTGACTTAGAAGAGGATGGGGAACTGAAATTGATAAAGTACTATCCTCAATTAGAAAAAATAACATTACTAAAGGCAGGTCATCATGGAAGTAAAACCTCTAGTAGTAAACAATTTGTCGAAAAGTTACTGCCACAGCTAACCGTTTTTAGTACAGGGAAAAATAATCGGTATGGTCATCCACATAAAGAAGTAGTTGAAAGGTATCAATCCAATGGGCTTAAAATGCTGAATACTGCAGAAGTGGGAACGATTGAAGTATTGGTGAATAAAGTTCATATTAGCGTAAAAACAAGTCATTCTTTAATGGTGAATTAGAAAAAAAGCTTTGCCATTTATGACAAAGCTTTTTCTAAAATTATACAGCAGCTATAATTGTTGCAATAATAAACATAATTGCAAAGAACGCGAATGAAACGCCAAATCCGATACCAGCAGGGACTACTTGGTTCCCTTGCATTGCTCCATTATCGCCTTCAAAAGGGTTATGTGTAACAAAGTTTTCGTTATTATTATGTGCCATAATATCCCTCCTACTCAAATTTCATTATAAGTTAATGAAAAGCAAAAATCTATATGAATTGATATAAATTATACCATTTCACTCTACAAGGATTGTCACAGTTTATACAAACATTACTCCAAGTATGTGTAAAAACGTGTATACTTATAAGTGCGATAATTATTAGGGGGCTATTGTTTATGTTTACAAAAGTATGGAATGAAATCAATAATGGCGGCATTGCTCCTGTGTACTGTCTAGTTGGGGAAGAGACTTATTTTATTGACGAAACGATTAATAGATTGAAAAAAGCGTTGGCATCGTCAGAGGATGCTGAAATTATGAGCTTTGATTTGGAAGAGTCTCCAGTAGATTTTGTTATAGATGAGGCTGATACTTTTCCATTTTTTTCGGATCGAAAATTAGTAATAGCAAAGAACGCTAATTTCTTAAAGGCAACGGAAAAAGGGAAAGAAAAAATTGACCATGATCTATCAAGACTCGAAAATTGGTTAAAAAACCCTTCAGATTTTGCTGTTACAGTTTTTATTGCTCCATATGAAAAATTAGATGAGCGAAAAAAAATCACAAAACAGATGAAGCAAAGCAGCGTTATGCTTATTGCTGAGCCTTTGAAAGAAAATGATTTAAATGTATGGATACTTAGTTTGGCGAATGGTTATGGAAAAAAGATTACTGACGACGCCATAGATAAATTAGTTGAAATGGTTGGCGCTAATATGTTGCAACTTCAAAAGGAACTTGAAAAAATTGCCCTATATTTAGGTGAAGATCAGCTCATTACAGCTCAATTAGTTGAGGAACTCGTCGCTAAAACGTTAGAGCATGATGCATTTAAACTGTTAAACGCTTACTTGTCACATAATAATGCAGAAGCAGTTCAAATTTATCATGACCTATTAAGACAAAAAGAAGAACCTATTATGCTTGTCGGATTACTATCTTCAAATATTAGAACAATGAATAATGTTTATTATCTACAAAGAAAAGGCTATCATCCAACGCAAATAGCAAAACAATTAAAGGTTCACCCGTATCGAGTAAAACTAATGATTGAACAAAAAAATCGACCAAGTGAAGAAAGATTATTAAAAGCAATAAATAAATTAGCTGAAATTGATTTGATGTTAAAGAGTGTAAGTGGAAACAGAGAAAGATTTTTGGAGATGTTTTTAATAAAACCATTATAAAATGTGAAAGCAATTTATCTAATCTAATTAACACATATCTAATAATTATGAATGAAAAAAACCATCCTACTTAGTAGGATGGTTTTTTATATAAAGGCTTAAATTAGTTAGCTTTAGAAGCTAAACGAGACTTTTTACGGCTAGCCGCGTTTTTATGGATAAGTCCTTTAGAAGCCGCTGTATCAAGAGCTTTGTGTGCAGCTACTACTAATTCTTGTGCGTTTTCAGCACCTGTTGCTATAGCTTGTTCAGCTTTTTTAACAGTAGTACGCATTGCAGATTTCGCTTGTGAGTTTGCAGCGTTTGCTTTTTCAGCAACTTTAACACGTTTGATTGCAGATTTAATATTTGGCATAACTTTCACCTCCTAAATAAGGGACGAGATGTTATCTTCTCACTAATTTTCTTTTGTCAATACAACAAAAATCATTCTACCAAAGGAAACCTATAATTGCAATAGATAAATGCAAAGAATATTTACTTGACAGTTTGACCAATATATAAGTTGAGGTGATTATGATGGCAGAAATTGAAGTAAATTGGAGTAGAACCGACCTAATCGATGAGGCGGAAGAAGTTGTACAACATCGTACCAAGCATCAAAAGGAGAAATTAGAAGATACCAGTGGCGTTGTCATTGAAGAATTTAATGAGAACCGGGTCAAAGTAACGAAAGTTACTGTAGATGAGAAAGGTCAGGAAGAGATAGGGAAAAAAGAAGGTATGTATATTACACTTTCTGTACCAACTCTGTATGTAGATGATGAAAATGGTTTTGAACAACTTGAAAAATCCTTTGTAAAATACTTAGATGAGATTCATAAAGATGTCGTGATTGATCAAGATAGTAAAGTTTTAGTAATCGGGCTAGGTAATAAAACAATTACGCCAGATGCTGTTGGTCCATTTGCAATTGATGCTATGCAAGCAGAAAATTCAGAAAACCCGAATGATCATTTTATCATGTATGCGCCAGGAGTTACGGGCCAAACAGGTTTTGAAACAAGTGATTTTATTCATGCATTAGTACAAAAAATTAACCCTGCATTAGTTTTAGTGATTGATGCATTGGCAACTCGGGGATCGGAACGATTATGTAAAACAATTCAAATTACAGATACTGGTATTCATCCAGGGTCAGGGGTTGGGAACCAACGAACAGAAGTATCAAAAGAAGTGTTTGGTGTTCCGGTAACAGCAATTGGTATACCTACAGTTGTCGATGCAACTGTCATTATCGCAGATGCAGTCGAAAAAGTATTTCGTTCAATTGCTGCTAGAGTACAGGAAAAAGGAAAACCATCTAGTAAGTTATCTGTTTCATCTTGGACGCCAGATCCGAATACAAGACTTGATATGAACTTAGTTAAACCGATTTTTGGAGAATGGTCTACATGGTCTTCCAATGATCGCTTACAATTATTCCAAGAAGTATTACATTCTAATCCAGAAAGATTAATCGTTACACCTAAAGAAGTGGATGTTTGGATTACAAAGTATTCATTATTAGTTAGTAATTCATTATTTAAATGGATGAATAAAAAAGCGAAATAGTTCTAAAATTCCTCTCCTCCCCATATGGTAGTGGAAGGAGAGGATGTCATGTTAAAACAAATACAAATATTAGTTGCTTTTCTAGTTTTCTTTTTCGTTTTACCGATTATTGCAGGACTTTTGCCATTCCCAAATAACGCTAAAATTGAGTATCCAAAAGTGCAAGAACCACAGTTAGTTTATGCTGCCAACTCAGATGCACCATCTACGACAGAGGATGAAACGACAACAATGTCAACTACTGAAATTACTTCTTCACCAATCACTACAGACGTTTCTCAACCTCTAAATCCTTTTGATGTACTGATTTATTTTACGCACTCACATGAAACATATAAACCGTATGTTAAGAGTGAAAAAGGTATTGTTGTAAGTTACGATAAAACTACAAACTTGTTTTCTATGCAGAATATGATAGAAAACTATTTTCGGTTAAATGGACTTACACCAAAAACTCTTGATGTCGATGTTCAAAGCGTTATGGATCAAAACGGATTGAAATTCTACCAAGCTTACGATGCGGTACGTCCGTACGTTGCTAAAGAATTAAAACAAAATTCTTATGACTTAATATTAGACATTCACCGAGATTCTTTTGGAGCAGATGTCACAACAGTAACAAACAATAATGTTAAGTATGCAAAGATTGCATTTGTAATTGGTGCTGAGAATCCAAACTATGAAGCCAATTTAGCTAAAGCAAATGCTCTAAGTGATTCATTAAATAAAATAATCCCAGACATTTCACGCGGTGCAATTATTAAAAAGGGTGAGGGTGTTGATGGGGTTTACAATCAGGATTTAGCGAAAGAATTATTAGTAGTTGAAGTAGGTGGAATTGATAATACGGAAGATGAAGTATACCGTACAATATCAATTCTAGCTCAAGCAATTTCTAAAACCTTTATAACGAATGAGCTTTAAACTTTGAAATTTAAAAGTTTTTATATAAGTTTTCCAAATTAATATGATCTTTGTAGTGAGATGAAAGGATAAATCAACGTATATGATTTATCCTTTCAATAGTTTTCTTCACTAGAATCATTGCTAAAGTTTATGTCGTACTGCTATAATTCAAATTAGTTTAACCATTTAGAAGAGGGAGTTTCTTCTGGAGTAAATAGAAATTTTAAGCAAATAATTGCTTTCAAGGTTAAAGCCTCCGCTTTAATGGCACACTTTATGTGGGTCATTATATACGGAGGCGTATTTGATTAGGAGTGGACATAAATGAATCGAGAAGAACGTTTACAGCGTCAAAAGAACATTAGGAATTTCTCAATAATTGCCCATATCGACCACGGTAAATCTACACTTGCCGACCGAATCTTAGAACAAACAAAAACCGTTACGCAACGTGAAATGAAATCTCAGCTACTAGATTCCATGGATTTAGAACGTGAACGTGGTATTACGATAAAATTAAATGCTGTTCAATTAAAATATAATGCAAGAAATGGCGAACAATATACATTCCATCTAATTGATACACCAGGACATGTCGATTTTACATATGAGGTATCTCGTTCGCTTGCTGCTTGTGAAGGTGCAATTTTAGTCGTAGATGCTGCACAAGGTATTGAAGCTCAAACGCTTGCAAATGTGTATTTAGCATTAGATAACGATTTAGAAATATTACCGGTTATTAACAAAATAGATTTACCAGCTGCAGACCCAGAAAGAGTGAAACAAGAAATTGAAGACGTAATTGGGTTAGATGCATCAGAGGCAGTTTTAGCATCAGCGAAAGCAGGAATTGGGATTGAAGAAATTCTAGAACAAATTGTAGAAAAAGTTCCCGCACCAACAGGCGATCCTGATGCTCCATTACAAGCTCTTATTTTCGATTCTGTTTACGATGCATACAAAGGTGTTATTATCTCTATTCGTGTCATTAATGGGACTGTAAAACCAGGCGATAAAATTCGCATGATGGCAACTGGAGCAGAATTTGAGGTAATTGAGGTAGGAATTCATACTCCAAAATCAGTTCCTCAAAAAGAGCTTACTGTTGGTGATGTAGGGTATTTAACTGCATCAATTAAAAATGTAGGAGATACACGGGTTGGGGATACGGTTACTTATGCAGGAAGTAAAGCAGCTAAAGAACCTTTACCAGGATATCGCCGATTAAACCCAATGGTATATTGTGGTCTATATCCAATTGATACAGCAAGATATAATGATTTACGTGAAGCCTTAGAGAAATTAGAGTTAAATGACTCAGCATTACAATTTGAAGCAGAAACTTCTCAAGCGTTAGGGTTTGGTTTCCGTTGTGGGTTCCTAGGTTTACTTCACATGGAGATTATACAAGAACGTATAGAACGTGAATTTAATATTGATATCATTGCAACTGCTCCATCGGTTATTTATGAAGTGTTTATGACAGATGGAACTTCTCTTAAAGTGGACAACCCTTCCATGATGCCAGATCCGCAAAAAATAGATCGTGTAGAAGAACCATACGTTAAAGCTACTATAATGGTACCGAATGAGTATGTTGGTGCTGTAATGGAACTATGTCAACATAAACGTGGGAATTTCTTAGGAATGGATTATATTGATACCACTCGTGTATCAATTCAATATGATATGCCATTAGCTGAAATTGTATATGACTTCTTCGACCAATTAAAATCTAATACGAAAGGGTATGCATCTTTTGATTATGAACTAATTGGCTATAAACAATCTAAATTAGTGAAGATGGATATATTATTAAATGCTGAGACAGTTGATGCATTAAGTATTATTGTTCACCGTGATTTTGCTTATGAGCGCGGGAAAGTCATCGTTGAAAAGCTAAAAGAGTTAATTCCAAGACAACAATTTGAAGTGCCAATCCAAGCTGCAATCGGCCAAAAAATAATTGCGCGTTCAACAATTAAAGCAATGCGTAAAAATGTTCTTGCAAAATGTTATGGTGGAGATATTTCACGTAAACGTAAACTTCTTGAAAAGCAAAAAGAAGGTAAGAAACGTATGAAACAAGTTGGGTCAGTTGAGGTGCCACAAGAGGCATTTATGGCTGTATTAAAAATGGATGACAAAAAATAATTATTTACAGGAAAACACCTTGTTTTCCTGTTTTTTATTATTGATAGATAGTTGTGTAAAATTGAAATTCTAATCCGAAGCTGTACAATATAGTGATATACGATTTATGTAAAGAGAAAGTAGTGATTCATAAATGGCTCGTGGTATTTATATACATATACCTTTTTGTCATCAAATTTGTAATTATTGCGACTTTAATAAAGTCTTTTTTAAAAACCAGCCAGTTGATGAGTATATTGAAGCTATTGGTAAAGAAATAGAGTTAGTAAAGAAACAATCACCAGATGTGATCAACCAAATTGAGACCATCTATTTAGGTGGTGGAACGCCAACTTCACTTTCCGCAGATCAAATTACTCGTTTATTAGAAATAATCAACAATCTTATACCTACAAATAATCTAATCGAATTCGCTTCTGAGGCAAATCCCGATGAATTATCAATTGATAAATTAAAAGCATTAAAAGATGGTGGGATTAATCGACTTAGTTTAGGCGTGCAATCATTTGATTCGGATTTATTAAAAAGACTTGGAAGAACCCATTCTAATGAGCAGGTGTATGAAACAATTCAAAATGCTAGAGCTATTGGATTAAACAATCTAAATATTGATTTAATGTATGGATTACCTGGACAAACTATGGAACAGTGGGAAGAAACACTTTCAAAAGCAATCGCATTAAAACTTCCACATTATTCTGCATATTCTTTAATTGTTGAACCAAAAACAATTTTTTATATTCAGTACGCAAAAGGAAAACTCAACTTACCAACAGAAGACTTAGAAGCTGAAATGTACGATCTATTAATGAATGAAATGGATCGTAATGGATTACAGCAATATGAAATAAGTAACTTTGCTAAGGATGGGTCCATTTCAACACACAACAAAATTTATTGGGATAATGACGAATACGTTGGAATTGGTGCAGGTGCCCATGGATATCTTGAGGGGATTCGTTATTCCAATATCGGACCTATTAGAAAATATCTGGATACGATTGCAAGTGGAAGCAGACCAATACAACATCAGCATGAAGTAACTATTGATGAAAAATGTGAAGAGCAAATGTTTTTAGGATTAAGAAAAACCGAGGGTGTATCTTACGAATCCTTTGAAAGAAAATTAGGTGTACCCATGCTGGAAAAATACGAATCCATTATTAATCATCTTGTAGGAGATGGGTTAATAATTGCAGATAATATAGGTGTTCGTTTAACGAGAAAAGGTAGATTCGTGGGGAATGAAATTTTTCAACAATTTTTATTAGGTGATTAGTACGATTTCGTTGACAGAAAAAATGAGTTTTGATAATTTAATAATAGTATTAGCACTCTTTAAATGAGAGTGCTAACAGAGGTGATGAAATTGTTAACTAACCGACAATTACAAATATTGCAAGTAATCGTTGACGATTTTGTTAGTTCAGCACAGCCAGTGGGCTCACGTCAAATTTCTAAAAAGGATTGGATTCAATTTAGTCCAGCAACTATTAGAAATGAAATGGCTGATCTTGAGGAATTAGGGTATCTAGAAAAAACTCATACATCTTCTGGTAGAGTGCCTTCTGAGAAAGGATATCGTTTTTATGTAGATCATTTGTTGCAACCAAAAACGATGTCAGGCAAAGATATTGGTATAATTCAATCAATTTTTCAAAATCAAATTATTGAAATTGAGCAAATTATTCGCCAATCTGCAAACATTCTTTCTGATTTAACAACTTATACAACGATACTACTAGGTCCAAATGTAGGAAACCATCGAGTAAAAAGATTTCAAATTGTACCATTATCAGATCAAACAGCTGTAGCGATTATTGTGACAGATAATGGCCATGTTGAAAATCGAATGATTACATTACCCGAGGGCTTTGATGCCTCAGATATTGAAAAAACTGTTAATATATTGAATGAGAGATTAGTGGGAGTCCCAATATTAGATTTACAATCTAAGTTAGAGCTTGAAACAATAGAAGTGCTTAGACAGCATATTCGTACAACAGATTCCTTATTTCAATCATTAAAGAATATGACTAAAGTTGAAAAGGAAAGTGAAATTTACTTTGCTGGAAAGATGAATATGTTGAACCAGCCTGAGTTTCATGACTTTAATAAAATTCGAATGTTTATGGACTTAATGGATAAGAAAAGCCAGCTTGTTTCTTTATTCCATCCTGAAGATCAAAATATTCATATTCGAATTGGCTCAGAAAATAACCATTTAGCTATGGAAGATTGTAGTGTAATAACTGCAACTTACTCAATCGGTGAACAACAAACCGGTTCCATCGCTATTATCGGACCTACTCGCATGGATTATCAACGGGTGATATCTTTGCTCGATCTAATGCGAAGTGGACTTTCAAGTACATTGACAAAGAAATTAATGGATGGACAATAAGGAGGATTTATTGTGTCTGAAACAACGGAAAATAAGGAACAAAAGACAGAAGAAGTTGTAGAACAAGTAGCAGAAAATACTGAAGAAATTTCTGAAACAACTTCAAATGAGCAGTCGGAAGAAACGATTGAGATTTCTGCTGAAGAACAAAAAATAGCAGAATTAGAAGCGAAATTAGCTGAGGAAGAAAATCGTTATTTACGATTAAGAGCAGATTATGATAATTTGCGTCGTCGTACTCAACTTGATCGCGAAGCACAAGAAAAATATCGTGCACAAAGCTTGCTGACTGACTTATTACCGGTGTTGGATAATTTTGAACGTGCACTTCAAGTTGAAGTGACTTCAGATGATGCTATATCCTTATATAAAGGTATTGATATGGTGTATAAAACATTATTAGATGCTATTAATAAAGAAGGGTTAGAAGTAATTGAAGCTGAAGGAATTCAGTTTGACCCGACTGTACACCAAGCGGTAATGCAGGAATCTGATTCCGATAAAGATTCAGGTGTAGTATTGCGAGAACTTCAAAAGGGTTATAAATTAAAAGATCGTGTACTTCGACCATCAATGGTCTCTGTTAATGAATAAACCTATCTTTTGTTAGTCGCACTTTAATTAGTTTTTTAATTTATTAGGAGGCAATTTAAAATGAGCAAAATTATTGGTATTGACTTAGGAACAACAAACTCTTGTGTAGCAGTATTAGAAGGCGGAGAACCAAAAGTTATCCCAAATCCAGAAGGTAATCGTACAACTCCATCAGCAGTTTCTTTCAAAAACGGAGAACGCCAAGTTGGTGAAGTAGCAAAACGTCAATCTATTACAAACCCAAATACGATTCTTTCTATCAAGTCAAAAATGGGTACAAATGAAAAAGTAAAAATTGAAGATAAAGAGTATACACCGCAAGAAGTATCTGCAATGATTCTACAATATATAAAAGGTTATGCAGAAGAATACTTAGGTGAAACTGTAACGAAAGCAGTAATCACTGTACCAGCTTATTTCAACGACGCACAACGTCAAGCTACAAAAGATGCAGGTAAAATCGCTGGATTAGAAGTTGAACGTATCATCAACGAACCAACAGCTGCTGCACTTGCATATGGTTTAGACAAACAAGATGTTGATCAAAAAATCTTAGTATTTGACCTTGGTGGTGGTACTTTTGACGTTTCAATCCTTGAATTAGGTGACGGAGTATTCGAAGTACTTGCAACTGCAGGGGACAATAAACTAGGTGGAGATGACTTTGACCAAAAAGTTATTAACTACTTAGTAGAAGAATTCAAAAAAGAAAATGGCATCGATTTAGCGAAAGATAAAATGGCAATGCAACGTTTAAAAGACGCAGCTGAAAAAGCGAAAAAAGATTTATCAGGTGTATCTTCAACTCAAATTTCATTACCATTCATCACAGCAGGTGCTGATGGTCCATTACACTTAGAAGTAAACTTAACTCGTGCAAAATTCGATGAAATTACACGTGACTTAGTTGAAAGAACTATGGGTCCTGTACGTCAAGCATTAAAAGATGCTGGAATGTCTGCTTCACAATTAGACAAAGTTATTTTAGTTGGTGGATCAACACGTATTCCTGCAGTACAAGAAGCTGTGAAAAAAGAAACTGGTCATGAACCACATAAAGGTGTAAACCCAGATGAAGTAGTAGCTATGGGTGCAGCGGTACAAGGTGGCGTATTAACTGGTGATGTAAAAGACATCGTTTTACTTGACGTAACACCACTTTCACTTGGTATTGAAACAATGGGTGGCGTATTTACAAAATTAATCGATCGTAATACAACAATCCCAACTTCAAAATCTCAAGTATTCTCAACTGCTGCAGATAATCAACCAGCTGTTGATATTCACGTTTTACAAGGTGAACGCCCAATGGCTGCTGACAACAAAACATTAGGTCGCTTCCAATTAGCGGATATTCCACCAGCACCACGTGGTATTCCACAAATTGAAGTGACATTTGATATCGATAAAAACGGTATTGTGTCTGTTAAAGCGAAAGATTTAGGAACTCAAAAAGAACAAACAATTGTTATTCAATCTGATTCTGGTTTAACAGATGATGAAATTGAACGCATGGTTAAAGAGGCTGAAGCAAATGCTGAAGCTGATGCAAAACGTAAGGAAGAAGCTGAATTACGTAACGAAGCTGACCAATTAGTCTTCCAAGTAGATAAAACGATTTCTGATCTTGGTGAACAAATTACTGAAGATGAGAAAAAATCAGTTGAAGATGCTAAAGAAGAATTGAAAAAAGCTCTAGAAGCTGGTGAAATTGAAGGTATTAAATCTTCTAAAGAGAAACTTGAAGGTATACTACAACCTTTAGTTATGAAAGTATATGAGCAAGCTGCAGCAGCAGCACAAGCTGCTCAAGGTGATGCTGGCGCAGGCGCAAGCACAGACAAAAAAGATGACGGTGTTGTAGACGCTGACTTTGAAGAAGTTAAAGACGACAAATAAGATAAATGTATGGTGCTCGCCGAACTTCAATAGGCGAATAAGTAACATTCTTTGACCCTAATTTGTCAGAGCTTACGATTTCAATTACACATTACTAGAACTATTGAAGATAGAGCATTCTTTCAAGTTGAAAAAGTCAAAGCCGATTACGGACTTTGACTTTTTCATTGTAAGTTGGAACGTGTAACACAAAATTGTTATAAAGATAGGAAATATAAATTCTATTTTTATGTCAAATTTAATTAATAAATTTTAAAACAATTTATGTTACAATGAACGTTACGTATATAGAGCGGAGTGTGAACGATGAGTAAACGCGATTATTATGAGGTACTTGGAGTAAGTAAAAGCGCAAGCAAAGATGAAATTAAAAAAGCATATCGTAAATTATCCAAACAATACCACCCAGATATAAATAAAGAGTCTGGCGCGGATGAAAAATTCAAAGAAATCGCAGAAGCTTATGAAGTGTTAAGTGATGATACAAAACGTAGTCAATATGATCAGTTTGGTCACGATGGTCCTGGCGGGGGCTTTGGTGGCGGTTTTAATGGTGGATTTTCTGGGTTTGGAGGATTTGATGATATATTTAGCTCCTTCTTTGGTGGAGGAAGTAGTCGTCGTTCAGATCCGAATGCACCTCGAAAAGGCGATGACCTCCAATATCGCATGAACATATCTTTCGAAGATGCTATATTTGGCAAACAAACAGAAGTGGAAATTCCTAGAGAAGAAACATGTGACACGTGTAATGGTTCTGGTGCGAAACCAGGTACTACACCAAAAACGTGTAGCAGTTGTAATGGTTCAGGTCAGATTAACCAAACTGTTGAAACGCCATTTGGTCGTATGGTAAATCGTAAAACATGTACGACATGTCGCGGAACTGGTAAAATTATCCCTGAAAAATGTTCAACATGTCACGGAGCAGGATCTGTTCAAAAACGTAAAAAAATTAAAGTTACGATCCCTGCAGGTGTTGATGATGGTCAACAATTACGCGTTTCTGGTCAAGGTGAACCAGGTAAAAACGGAGGACCAGCTGGAGATTTATACATCCTATTTAACGTTAAAGAACACGAATACTTTGAACGAGATGGGGATGACATTTACTACGAATTAAAATTAACATTCCCTCAAGCTTCCTTAGGTGATGAAATAGAAGTGCCTACAGTTCATGGTAAAGTAAAATTAAAGATACCTGCAGGTACACAATCAGGTGAAAAATTCCGCATTAAGGATAAAGGTGTTAAAAATGTTCATGGCTATGGTCAAGGACACCAATATGTCATTGTTAGAATTGTAACGCCAACTAAATTAACAGAAAAACAAAAACAATTGTTACGTGACTTCGCTGAAATCAGTGGCGATATACCTGAAGAACAAGGCAGTTCACTATTTGACCGAATTAAAAAGACGTTAAAAGGTGAATAGTAAGATAATCATTTTTATTCCAATTTTATTTCTATAAAGCTGTTTGCAAAAAAATATGAGGAGCTGAATGCAAGTGAAGTGGACAGAAATATCTTTATTAACAACAAACGAGGCGGTTGAAGCTGTTTCGAACGTTTTTCATGAAGCAGGCGCTAGTGGAGTTGTCATTGAAGATTCAACAGAAATTGAGAAAGAAAGGGTAGACCAATTTGGAGAAATATATGCGCTAAATCCAAATGATTATCCGACTCAAGGAGTGGTAGTAAAAGCGTATCTACCTGCATCTAGTTTTTTAGCTGAAACTGTTGAGGAAATAAAACTTGCATTAGCTAATCTAAAAAACTTCGATATCAATATTGGAGATCAAGTTCTAAAAACAGCTCTTGTAGATGAAGAGGATTGGGCAACGGCTTGGAAACAATATTATCACCCTGTGAAAATATCTGAAAGATTTACAATTGTACCAACTTGGGAAAACTATAATCCTGTAAATACGGATGAATTAATTATTGAATTAGATCCTGGAATGGCATTTGGAACTGGTACTCATCCAACAACTGTTATGTGTCTTCAGGCATTAGAAAAAGTCATTAAAAATGGCGATACAGTTGTAGATGTCGGGACTGGGTCTGGTGTTCTTGCAATAGGCGCAGCACTTTTAGGCGCAAGCAAGGTTCATGCATTAGATCTAGATGAAGTAGCTGTGAAATCAGCTATTGAGAACGTTACTTTGAATAAAGTCGACCAAGTTGTGGAAGTTTACCATGGAAATCTACTAGATTCAGTAAAAGAACAATCAGATGTTGTGGTTGGGAATCTTTTAGCTGAAATCATTATGTCATTTACAGATGATGCATTCTCGATTGTCAAACCAGGTGGTAAGTATATTACATCAGGAATTATTGGATTCAAAAAGGACGATGTAAAACAAGCGTTAGAAAATTCGGGATTTGTTATTGAAGAAGTATTAATGATGGAAGATTGGGTAGCCATTATCGCATCACGTCCATAAAAATTTATTGTAAGGCTGTATGGTAATTAATATTAATTATCAACAGCCTCATTTTTTGCAACAACGCGAAAATAAATAATCTAATCCTTTCAAAAACATAATTGGTACTTTTAAGTCGAGAAATGATTTCTATTTGGAATCTTGGTAAAAACTATAATCACGATCACTATTCCAACAATTAGATGGAGGTACGAAATGCAACGATATTTTGTACAAGAAACTTTTAATAGTCAAAGTGAATTATCAATTACTGGGGACAGTGCTAGACATATATCCAAAGTAATGAGAATGGACATTGGCGAAAAAATCATAGTAGTTGTAAATGAAATTGCATACATATGTGAAATTGTTTCAATTAACGATACAATCGTTGTGAGACAAACAGGAGAAAAAATTCCTTCACCGGAAATGCCAATACGTGTAGACATTGCCTGTGGTCTTCCTAAAGGTGATAAATTGGAGTTTATCGCACAAAAAGGGACAGAGCTTGGCATGCATCGATTAATTCCATTCAAGGCTGAACGGTCAATTGTCAAATGGGACGACAAAAAGGGTGAAAAGAAAACGGAAAGATTACAAAAAATTGCCCAAGAAGCAGCAGAACAATCTCACCGCACTATTGTCCCAGAAATTACAAATCCACTCTCATTTAAACAGTTACTCTCAATAGTGGAAAATTATGATGCTGTATTTATAGCAGACGAAGAAGACGCGAAGAAGGAAATTCGCACAAGATTTGCGGAGAAATTAAAAAAGGTGTATGATAATAAATCGAAGTCAATTTTATTAATCTTTGGCCCCGAAGGTGGAATCTCTCGAACAGAAGCGGAGAGCTTAAGTACTGCTGGTGCAGAAACGATGTCACTTGGCCCTAGAATTTTGCGAGCAGAAACAGCACCCCTTTATGCGCTTTCTGCCATTTCATATGAATTTGAATGAAAGAGGTGTACTAGCCTTGGCAACAGTGGCTTTTCATACATTAGGTTGTAAAGTAAACCATTACGAAACAGAAGCAATTTGGCAACTGTTTAAAGAACAAGGATATGAACGTACTGAGTTTGAACATCAAGCAGACGTTTATGTAATTAATACATGTACTGTAACGAATACGGGCGATAAAAAATCACGTCAAGTAATTCGTAGAGCAGTAAGACAAAATCCAGATGCAGTAATTTGTGTAACAGGTTGTTATGCACAAACTTCTCCTGCAGAGATTATGGCAATCCCTGGAGTTGATATTGTTGTTGGTACGCAAGATCGTCAAAAAATGCTTGGATTTATTGATCAATATCGACAAGAACGCCAACCAATTAACGCAGTTCGTAACATCATGAAAAATCGTGTATATGAAGAACTTGACGTTCCTTATTTCACAGATCGTACTCGTGCATCCTTAAAAATTCAAGAAGGTTGTAACAACTTCTGTACGTTCTGTATTATTCCATGGGCTCGTGGCTTAATGCGTTCTCGTGACCCTCAAGAGGTTATTAAACAAGCACAACAATTAGTTGATGCTGGGTATTTAGAAATTGTGTTAACTGGTATTCATACTGGTGGTTACGGTCAAGACTTTAAAGATTATAATCTTGCGCAACTACTTCGTGACTTAGAAGAGAATGTAAAAGGATTAAAACGTTTACGAATTTCTTCTATTGAAGCATCTCAACTAACAGATGAAGTAATTGAAGTATTAAAAAATTCAAATATCGTTGTACGTCATTTACACATTCCAATTCAATCTGGTTCAGATACAGTGTTAAAACGTATGCGCCGTAAGTATACAATGGATTTCTTTGCAGAACGTTTAGAAAAGCTAAATGATGCATTACCTGATTTGGCTATCACATCAGATGTTATCGTTGGTTTCCCTGGTGAAACAGAAGAAGAATTTATGGAAACATATAACTTTATTGCAAAACATAAATTTGCGGAACTACATGTTTTCCCATTCTCAAAACGTACTGGTACTCCTGCTGCACGTATGGAAAATCAAGTAGATGAAGATGTGAAAAATGAGAGAGTTCATCGTTTAATCACTTTAAATGATCAACTTGCAAAAGAATATGCTTCACGTTTTGAAGGGGAAGTTTTAGAAGTGATTCCAGAGGAACATTTCAAAGAGACGAACCAAGATAATCTAATAGTTGGCCATACTGATAACTATTTACGTGTCGTATTTGAAGGTACTGATGATATGATTGGTAAATTAGTAAAAGTGAAAATTACAAAAGTCGGTTATCCGTATAATGAAGGTCAATTTGTAAGAGTTTTAGATGCTGTACAATTATAAATAACTAAATCCATATACACTAAAATCACCCCTATGTTAACAAATAATAGGGGTGATTATTTATTTTAACCAACATTTCGGAATCAATGGAGATGATGTTAATTACTTAAAAGGGTTTATTTTTTTGTGGGAACACCAAGAATCGCTGTCCAAAATAGTTTAATATCACAAATAGAATCATCCCAACTATCATCGAAAGATAATCAATGAAAATGTTAGAATAATCATTGAATAAATACGTAATGATTTTTGCTGATAAATAGTATGCAATGAAATAACAAACTGCGATATTGAATACGAACAATACAATTTCCTTGAAACTTTGCTCATTTTGTTTAAATGTAAAATATTTATTTAAAAAGTAACTCACAATACTCCCAATCAAGTAATTAAAAAAAGTAGAGACCCAATAGGACAAATGAAAGAAATTATAGGCAATGAACATAATAGACATTCCGATGGCTGTATTAATTACACCTACGACGATAAAACGGAAAAATGAAGTATTAATTGTCCATTTCATTCTGCTTATTTGTCCGTTCTTCAATAATATAGTTTGGTCTTCCTTTTATTTCCTCATAAATCTTGCCTAAATAAATGCCTATAATCCCCAATGAAATCATAAGAGTACTACCAATAATTAATGTTAAAAGAATAACTGTTGTAAAACCTTCTAGCGAATAGCCTAATAGGTATTTAATTAGTACAAAACTACCTAAGAAAAAAGCAAATAGTAAATAAATGCATCCAAATAACGTAATAAGCTGTAATGGTGCAGTTGAAAATGATGTTATGTTATTTATGGCATATAATACAAGATTTCTTGTTGACCATTTACTATGCCCGGAAATACGATTTTGCACCTTATATCGGACTGTAGTATGTTTAAATCCTAGCCAAAATGATAAGGCGCGGAAGAATCGATTTTTTTCATTTAAACTATTTAATTCATTCACAACTTTACGATCTAATAATTTAAAATCTGACGTATTCTCTAAATTTATATGTGTGAGCATAGAAATAAGCTTGTAAAAGGTTTTAACAAAAAGTTTGTGTAGCTTCGATTCGTTTCCTCTAGATTCCTTAATACCCTCTACTATCTCGTATCCCTCTAACCAAAGCTTGTGCATATCTATTATGGTTGCTGGATTATGTTGTAAATCTGAGTCCATGACGACAACGCAATCACCTGTAGCATTTTGTAAACCTGCATTGATTGCTGCTTCTTTGCCGAAATTTCTAGAAAAGTTGATACCAACACATCTTGAATCATTTATTTTTATAATCTCATTCCAAGTATTATCGGTTGATCCATCATTTACGAAAACAAGTTCAAAGTTAATGTTATGTTGCTCAAGTAATTCTTTAATAGTTTGATAAACAAGAGAAATATTCTCTTCTTCATTATAAGCTGGTAAAACAATACTCAATTTGCTCATTAGATGTTCCTCGTTTGAAATTAATGACAATCGTATCTTCAATGACATTTTCAACGATGATTCTAGTAATTCACTATCCGAAGGTAGATAAAGAAAGTTATAAGAAATTCGCACTTCATTTATTGTTACTTTACATTCCATTAACCAACTGAGTGCTCAATTTATGTGAGTCTATAAAATCTTACTTTGCACAGTATATCCAGATTTCTTATATTCCAATATTAAATTTTCGTTAGTGGATTGCAGAATGAGATGGAACTAGTAGTAGTATAAATTTATAAATATACATCATTTTATTTATGTAGGAGAAAGTAATCTACTGAATTGTCAGGCTTTTGTCACAAGAGAAAATATCATGTATACTAAAAAATGTACTTACAACATAGAAGAAAAAGGAGTAATATTATGCCTCAAAATTATGCTTCATACATTGATCATACTTTGTTAAAGGCGGATGCCACACAATCACAAATTGAGAAATTATGTGAAGAAGCACTTACGTTTAAGTTTGCATCGGTATGTGTAAATCCTAGTTATGTAAAATTATGTGCAGAAAAACTAGTGAATTCAGAAGTGAAAGTTTGCACAGTTATTGGTTTTCCATTAGGAGCTACAACATCTCAAGTGAAAGCATTTGAAACAAAGGACGCTATTCAAAACGGTGCTACTGAAATTGATATGGTCATTAATATTGGAGCTTTAAAAAATAAACAATATGATGTTGTTTTAAACGATATTAAAGAAGTTGTAACCGCAGCGAATGGTACATTGGTTAAAGTAATTATTGAAACTTGTCTTTTAACTGATGAGGAAAAAGTGAAAGCATGTGAATTATCCGTTGAAGCTGGTGCTGATTTTGTAAAAACTTCAACTGGATTTTCAACTGGTGGTGCGACAGCTGAAGATGTTGCATTAATGAGAAAAACAGTTGGTCCATCTATTGGCGTGAAAGCCTCTGGCGGTGTAAGAAACCTTGAAGATATGAAGAAGATGATTGAATCAGGTGCTACTAGAATTGGTGCGAGTTCTGGTGTGGCAATTATGAATGGATTATCATCAGATTCAAATTATTAAAATAGATTAATTAAAATATTTTCAACTTTATTTAAAGATTTTAGACAATCTATTGACTGGGCTTTTACATTACGATATAATTCTTTAGTACACAAATGAGATTTATTCATTGTTGTGTATTGACGTGTGTTCGGAGGGAGGGAAAGAGAGATGTCAAAAACTGTCGTTAGAAAAAACGAATCGCTTGAAGATGCTCTTCGCCGCTTCAAACGTACTGTATCTAAAAGTGGTACTATTCAAGAGGTAAGAAAACGCGAATTTTATGAAAAACCAAGCGTAAAACGCAAAAAGAAATCAGAAGCTGCACGTAAACGTAAGTGGTAATTTTCCTGTCAATCCCTACGTTCTAAACACGCAATTTTAGATTTTCTAACTTGAAAAATGTCATACCCTAATATTTACGTTATTGTAAATATTGGGGTATTTTTCATTCTCAAAGAAATTACATATCAAATTTAATCGATGGAAAGTCGTGTAAAATAAATATAAAATATTTTTATTAAATTGAAACTTTTTCATTATGAAACCGTAAACATACTATAAGCAATTGGGGAAGGAGGAGTAGATGAAACGATGAAAATATTCAATAGGGTCATTTTATTTATGTTCGCTTTCTTGTTTGTTTTTCCAGGTTTACATGCCTTTGCAAATGTGGACACAGAACCAACTTTTGTAGATCAAGTTGCCAACGTTTTAACAAATCCAATTGTTGTAACAATCCTACTTTCGATTGCATGCTTAGGACTAGTCATTGAATTATTTTCTCCTGGTTTTGGATTGCCTGGGACAATTGGACTTTTTGCCTTTGTTCTTTTCTTCTATGGTCATCTAGTAGAAGGGCATGCAGAGTATGTTACGGTGATAATGTTCATCATAGGATTTGCTCTTATCATAGGTGAATTATTTATCCCAGGTGGCATTGTAGGCGTTATTGGTGGAGCGCTTGTAATAATTAGTTTATTATTCGCAGGCGAAAGTGTCGTATATATGGCTTATTCAATTTTAATCGCAATTATTATTGCAGTAATAGGAATGGTGATCATGATGAAATTCCTGGGTAAAAATTTACACTTTTTCAGTAAGCTTGTTTTAAGGGATGCAACTACTTCCGATGAAGGTTATGTATCGAATGAAAATCGAGTAGATCTTTTAGGGAAAGTTGGGGTAACATTAACTCCTTTACGTCCAGCTGGTACAGTTCAGGTTGAAAATGAACGACTTGATGTTGTGTCAGAAGGTAGTTACATCAATTCAAATAAGAAAGTAGCAATCATTCAAGTTGAAGGTTCACGCATAGTCGTGAGAGAGATTATTAAAGGAGATGAATAAGCATGTTTTTAGATTCAGGGGCGATTAGTTTAATTATCGTTGTAGTACTTGCTGTTATTGTTTTATCAGTATTCTTTACATTAGTTCCAGTTGCACTGTGGATTAGTGCACTTGCAGCAGGAGTTAGAGTAAGCATTTTCACATTAATTGGTATGAGATTACGTCGTGTAATTCCATCAAGAATCGTAAACCCTTTAATTAAAGCACATAAAGCAGGGTTAAATGTTACGATTAATCAACTGGAATCCCACTATTTAGCTGGTGGTAATGTTGACAGAGTAATTAACGCATTAATCGCAGCACACCGTGCAAATATTGAATTACCGTTTGAACGTTGTGCTGCTATCGACTTAGCTGGTCGTGACGTATTAGAAGCAGTTCAAATGTCTGTTAACCCTAAAGTGATTGAAACACCATTTATTGCTGGTATGGCCATTAATGGGATCGAAGTAAAAGCAAAAGCTAGAATTACAGTGAGAGCAAATATTGAACGTTTAGTCGGTGGTGCTGGTGAAGAAACAATTATCGCCCGTGTAGGTGAGGGGATTGTTTCAACAATTGGTAGTTCAGCAAGACATACGGATGTATTAGAAAACCCAGATATGATTTCTAGAACAGTTCTTGCTAAAGGGTTAGATTCTGGTACTGCATTTGAAATCTTATCCATTGATATTGCGGACGTAGATGTAGGTAAAAACATTGGTGCTGAGTTACAAATTGAACAAGCACAAGCAGACAAAAACATTGCCCAAGCAAAAGCAGAAGAACGTCGTGCAATGGCTGTAGCAGAAGAACAAGAAATGATCGCACGTGTTCAAGAGATGAAGGCAAAAGTAGTAGAAGCAGAGGCTGAAGTACCATTAGCGATTTCTGAAGCTTTGCGCTCAGGCAATTTTGGAATTATGGATTACATGAACTACAAAAACATTCAAGCAGATACTTCAATGCGTGAATCGATTTCTAAAGCATCAAATGATAAACCAGATACGACTCAAAAATAATCTGATATACAGCCCTAAAGAAGGGAGTGTTCTTAGAGCGTGGAAGGCATAATCATATTTATCATCATGGGGATAATAGGCTCTATCATGTCTAAAAATAAAGAAAAACAAAAACAAAAGCCTATGCCACCTTTTAACAATAAGCCGAATACAACAACTTTCGAGCAAAATCCAAAAGTTGAGCAAAGAAGAAGCCCTTCAAAACCTAGAACTTTAGAGGATTTTGCAAAAGAAGTATTTGAGCAATTAAACGAGAGAACAAATCAACCTAAAGAAATTTTTAGTGAACCAACATATAAAGAAGTTGTTTATGAACCTAAAGCGGAACCAAAACAATCATTACCAGTTAAAGTTGAACCGGTCGTTACTCCTAAACAACGTGAAAGTCGGCCAACTTTAGATGAAAATCGCTCATCCAAGCGTAATGACAAACAAGTAGAGCAAGATGTTATTAAACAAAATGAGATTGGTTCATATGTTCCTAAAACGAAACAAGCGTTAGTTCAAGCAATTATTGCTTCTGAAATTATTGGTCCTCCAAAAGCAAAACAAAGATAACGATACATGGACAAAATAATAAAGAAAATACATCATGTCCCCCTTTCCAAAAGCATATACTTTTGCGAAAGGGGGGCGTTTTTATTGAAAAAATTGTTTCAAACCGAACCTTTAATGGAACTTTTCAAATGTAATGAATTGAGATTAATTGGAGAGTATAAATTTTTAGAAGCATCTGATCAGCACTGTGCTTTTCTGTATGAACAATTTTACATACAAGTAAAAGCAAAAAAAGTACATATTGATGTATTAAAGGTGGAAGAATTATTATTACATGTTGAAGATCTGGAGTCTATTGTGATGAAGAAGCAGGGTGATACTATATGATTCGTGATTATCGTCCTGTTGAAATAAAAATAACAAAATCCGAAAAGGTACATCCATTTATACAAGCTTTGCACCAAAAGAAAGTGAAAATTAAACATTTGGTTGTAACCAATAACGAGGTTACTTTTGAAATCTCAAGGCATGATGTCAAAGTATTACGAGAAACCCGTAAAAAATATCGTCTAAAAATAAAATTGCGGTACTTGCATACCACAAAAATTTTTCAAAAAGATTTAAAAACATTAATAGGGCTGTTGTTTTTAATCATTATACCAATCGCTTTCTCTCAATTTGTTTGGGAAGTTCAAGTAGAAGCTGATACACCAGAAATTAGAGTTGCAGTTGAAAAGGTTATGGCAGAAAAATTAACTCTTGATAGTCCCGTCTACAAAAATAAGATTGAATCGGATTTTGAGATTAGACAAACGATTATGGAAGAGATGCGAGAACTTTCTTGGGTTCATATATTTAAAAAGGGTAGTAAAATAACAATCGTTCCACAAATGGCACCAATCACTGATATAAAAGAGCAAAAACCAGAACAATTAAATCACTTAGTTGCAGCAAAAAGTGGCGTTATAACGCATTTTGTTCTAACAAGTGGAGAGAGACGGGTTTTACCGAATACTACGGTTTACGAAGGCGATACACTCGTATCAGGAATCATAACAGTAGGTGATAAATCTGTAACAGTTGGTGCAGTCGGAGAAGTTTATGCAGATTACTGGTTGGAAACTGAGTTTACCATACCTAAAAAAGTCCAATTTATTTCTGCTACTGAAAGAAACTGGACGGTAAACTTTAAAATAAAAGACGAGAAGGAGCAGGAACAATCGTTTCGAGAAGTCAATTTGCCGGAATGGATTTCAAGATTTGTCGAAATCAAAGAGACCCAAGAGTACATTACTTCAACCCAAGAGATCACAGAAAACCAAATCGAATCATTTATTTTGCCACTATTGCACGAAAAAATCTTAAAGTCATTACCACCAAAGACCATCATAAAAAAGGAAAACATTTTGCACGTTTCCTTCGATGGTGATAAAGTGAAAGGGAAAGTCCTATTTTTGGTAAATGAAAATATTGCAAAACCATACCCTATTTCTCAAGGAGAATGATTGAATGTCAGAACAACTATCAGAGCTACAAGTTGAAAATCCAAATGAAGCAGTAATGCTACTTGGGATGAAAGATGCAAATATTAAATTAATCGAAGAAACATATCACGTTCAAATTATTACTCGTGGAGAGGTCATTCAAATAACGGGAGAAGAAGAAGCAAAAAAACATGCCACTGCTCTTCTTTCAGAGCTCCTGAAGGTAATTCGAAAAGGCATTAATATTGATTCGCGAGATGTTGCGACAGCCATTGAAATGGTAAACAAAGGGACAATTGAATATTTTTCGGAGCTTTACAATGAGGAAATTGCTCGTAATAGTAAAGGAACTCCAATTCGTGCAAAAACAATTGGTCAGCGTGAGTATATACGAGCTATTCGTCACCATGACCTTGTATTTGGTATTGGTCCAGCAGGTACAGGTAAAACGTATTTAGCAGTTGTAATGGCAACTCAAGCACTAAAAAATGGACATGTAAAACGGATTATTCTGACTCGACCTGCTGTTGAAGCCGGGGAGTCCTTAGGGTTTCTACCAGGTGACCTAAAAGAGAAAGTAGATCCCTATTTACGACCACTTTATGATGCTTTAAATGATATTTATGGAACTGAACAAACTCAACGACTAATTGAACGAGGAACAATTGAAATAGCACCTCTAGCCTATATGCGAGGTAGAACTTTAGATGATGCATTTGTTATATTAGATGAAGCACAAAATACAACCCATGCACAAATGAAGATGTTCTTAACTCGATTAGGCTTTGGTTCAAAGATGGTCATTACAGGGGATAAATCTCAAATTGATTTACCTAAAAATTCTGAGTCTGGACTAATCGTTGCTGAGCGTACGTTAAAATATGTCAAAGATATTAGCTTCCAAATTTTAGAGGCTGGTGATGTGGTACGCCACCCAATTGTTGCAAGAATTATCCAAGCTTATACAGAGCAAGAATTGTAACATCATTTGAAATATTAAAAATGTGTACGGTCATCGTACACATTTTTTTAAAATTTTTATAAAATTTATATCAATCAATGAAATTAGTATTATAAATTGGTAAACTAGTATATAAATGCTATTGGGGGTGCGTAGAAAATGCACTATAATAAGTTCCTTAATTTCATAAACTTTCGAACATTCTTAGTTATTGTCCTCATAATAACTGGATTAATACAATTCTTTGTAATGTTTGAAAATGTGAAAGGTGTAACTTATGATATTGAAACATTTGAATTAGCACCTGAGACGATTCGTTCTGCCAAAACAGTTGAAGATACATATAAAACGGAAAAAGAACGTTCGGAAGCTGAAAAATCAGTAGATCCTGTTTACACTTTCCATGAGAATACAGCAGAGCATAGGACCGCACTAATTTCATCTTTTTTTGATATTATATTGGATGTTCGTTCCAATATTGAAAAGAATAATACACGTCCTATTAATCCGGATGGGACTGCAGGGGAAGTTGTTCTTCAACCAAATAAGGAAGAACAAATTAAAGAACTTCGTGAGAAATTAGCTGAAATCACGGAAAGTCAATCTCAACTAAATTTTTCAGATGAACATTTATGGTCTCTTTTAACAAGTGCAAAATCAGATTTACTAAATGCAAGTAACACTATTCAAACCTTAGTAAAAAGTAAATTGGAATTACCTATTAGAAAAGAACAATTAAATTCAGTTAAAAATGAAGTTGAAAGCGAAATTAGAAGTAATATCTCTGTTAATGATTCAATAAAAAATGCAGTAATTATTATTGCTAGAGCAGCAATTGTTGAAACAGAATTTTTAGATCAAGAGAAGACTAATGAACTGATTAAACAAGCACGTGAATCTATTGAACCGACACGTATACTACAGGGACAAATTATTGTTACCGAAGGCGAGCTTGTAGATCGAGAAGTCTATAGACAATTAGAGTTATTAGGGATGTTAGATAATAAGTCATCCTCTAGTCCGATTGTTGGGTTAATGATCTTGATTGGTATCCAAATGTCGTTTCTATACATTTTATTTGACCGATCTAAAATGGAACTCACAAAGAGAAGGAATGCAGTTTTAGTAACATCCATTGTCTATACATTATCAGTTATTTTAATGGAACTAATGAGCTTAATTGTAGATGAATTTGATGTCACTGTTGCATTTCTTTATCCTACAGCCTTAGCGACAATGCTAGTACGCCTATTATGTGATGATAAAGTGGCAAGCTTAATGACCATCTTAATTGCTACATCTGCAGGAGTCATTTTCCAAGAAGGCTATGCAGCTGTACTTCAAATGGATATTGCTCTCTATATAATCTTTGGTGGTTTTGCTAGTATATTCTTTATGCGTAGTATTGAGAAACGCTCTGATTTATTAAAAGCTTGCGGCGTCGTTGCGATTATCAATGTAGCATTTATTGCATTTTATTTATTAATGATTCAAACAGATTATGAAATCTTAGAACTATTATTCTATGGTATTGCTGCGGTTTTATCTGGATTACTTTCTGGTGCTTTAACGATGGGATTATTACCATTCTTTGAATCAGCATTTGGATTATTGTCGACAATGAGATTGATTGAGCTTTCAAATCCAAATCATCCATTGTTGAAGAAACTTTTAACAGAAACACCTGGAACATATCATCATAGTATTATGGTTGCAAATTTAGCTGAAGCCGCTTGTGAAGCGATTGGTGCAGATGGATTTTTAGCACGTGTAGGATGTTATTACCACGATATCGGTAAGACGAGAAGACCAGCGTTCTTTATAGAAAATCAAATGTCTGGTATAAATCCTCATGATTCTCTTCCACCTGAACGAAGTGCGGAAATTATTATTGCACATACTACAGATGGGGCGGAGCTATTAGCTAAGCATAAAATGCCTAAAGAAATTATTGATATTGCATTACAACATCATGGGACGAGTACATTAAAATATTTTGTACACAAAGCAAAGGAAGAAGGAAAAGAGGTTGATGAAAGATTATTCTCTTATCCTGGACCAAAACCACAAACAAAAGAGGCGGCAATCATTAGTATCGCTGATAGTGTTGAGGCAGCTGTACGTTCTATGAAAAATCCTAATATCGATAAAATAAGTAATTTAGTCCATTCCATCATCCAAAGTCGTGTGCAAGAGAATCAATTTGACGAATGTGACGTTTCGATTAAAGAATTAAAAATAATAGAGGAAGTATTATGTAAAACGTTAAATGGGATTTTCCACTCGCGTATTGAATACCCGAAAGAGGATTAAGATCGTTAACTATTGGAGGAAAACATGGGAATCAATATTGACTTTTTAGATGAAACAAACGAAGTGAAAGAAGACTATTTACAATTAGTTGAAAAGTTACTTCAACATGCAGCGCTAGTTGAAAAAATCGAAGACGATAGTGAAGTTTCAGTTACTTTTGTAACGAATGAAATGATTCATGAAATTAATCGTACTTATCGCGATAAAGATCAACCTACTGATGTAATTTCCTTTGCACTTGAAGAATTAGGTGAAGGTGAAATTCAGATTGTTGGTGAAGACATGCCTAGAGTATTAGGGGATATTATCATTTCAATCGATCGCGCCAAAGAACAGGCAGACGAGTATGGTCATTCTTTTGAAAGAGAACTTGGTTTTTTAGCAGTGCATGGATTTTTACACTTGCTAGGTTATGATCATATGAAACCAGAAGATGAAAAAGAAATGTTTGGTAAACAAGATGAAATCTTATCTTCTTTTGGTTTAGGTCGTGATTAATAATGGATTTAAACAAACTCATAAAATCGTTTGGTTATGCAATAGCGGGCATCATTACAGCCTTTAAGCAACAAAATATGCGAATTCATTTCATTAGCATGATCATTGTACTTATTGCAGGATTATTAACACGTCTCTCAACGGTTGAATGGTTAGTGATTATATTAATAATTGCTATGGTAATCGGAGCAGAGATGATTAATAGTGCAATTGAAAGTGTTGTTGATCTAGCATCACCAGAACTTCACCATCTTGCAAAACAAGCAAAGGACATTGCAGCTGGTGCAGTGTTAGTATTTGCAATATGTAGTGTTGTGATTGGTTTGATTATTTTTGTGCCAAAATGGTTTTATAATTATTAATTAGTGAGGAGTCATTGACGATGACAATTGATAAAAATGCATTAATGGAGCAATCGAAAATTGCCCGTGAAAGAGCTTATGTTCCATATTCAAAGTTTAAAGTGGGAGCTGCGTTATTAGCAGAGGACGGCGCAGTTTTTCATGGCTGTAATATTGAAAATTCAGGATATAGTATGACAAATTGCGCGGAAAGAACAGCATTTTTTAAAGCAATCTCTGAAGGTGTAACAAAGTTTAAGGCGATTGCAATTGTTGCAGATACTGATGGCCCATGCGCTCCGTGTGGTGCGTGCCGTCAAGTAATGAGCGAATTTTGTGATGCTAATATGCCAGTATACTTAACAAACCTTAAAGGAGATATACAAGAAACTACAGTAGGCGAACTTATACCATTTGCCTTTACACCGGAGGACCTAGATTATGCAGCAGGAAAATCAGAATTATAAATCAGGGTTTATTTCTATCATTGGTCGTCCCAATGTAGGGAAGTCTACCTTTTTAAACCGAGTTATTGGACAAAAAATCGCAATAATGTCCGATAAGCCTCAAACAACTCGAAATAAAATACAAGGTGTTTTGACAAGAACAAATAGTCAAATGATTTTTATTGATACACCGGGTATTCATAAACCTAAACATAAACTAGGTGAGTTTATGTTTAAAGTGACAAAAAATACTTTACGTGAAATAGACATCGTCATGTTTATGGTTAATGCGGAACAAGGCTTTGGAAAAGGTGATGAGTTTATCCTTGAAATGTTAGAGGGTTCTCAAACACCAGTATTTTTAGTGGTTAATAAAATCGACCAAGTACATCCAGAAGAGTTAGCCGCATTTATTGATAGTTATAAGGATAAATATCCATTTAAGGAGATTATTCCAATTTCAGCGTTACAGGGAAATAACGTTGAAAATTTATTAAATACAATCGAAAGTTATTTACCTGAAGGACCTCAATATTATCCAGCAGATCAGGTAACAGATCATCCAGAACGATTTATCATTTCGGAGTTAATTCGTGAAAAAATTCTGCACTTAACTCGAGAAGAAATTCCGCATTCAATTGCTGTTGTGATTGATAAAATCAAACGTGATGAAGAGAATGAAAATAAAATTCGAGTACAAGCAACGATTATGGTAGAACGTGATTCTCAAAAAGGAATCGTAATTGGAAAACGTGGCGCTCTATTAAAAGAAGTTGGTACACAGGCTCGAAAAGACATCGAAATGCTATTAGGATCAAAAGTGTTTTTAGAGCTTTGGGTAAAGGTACAAAAAGATTGGCGTAATAAACAAACGCACTTACGTGACTTTGGTTATCGTGAAGATGAATATTAAGATGAAGAAACACTTACAGATTGTTGTAAGTGTTTTTTTAATTATACAAAGGGCTGTATTTTAGTAGAAAATTCAATACAAAAGAGGGAATTTTAGTGGTTTGTTGAATTATCTTATGGAGGCATTAACAAAGGGGGTAATAAAATGTTTGAAAAATTAAGTTTGCCGGTAATAGTCGCACCAATGTTTTTAGTATCGAGCGTTGAATTGGTCATTGCTACATGTAAAAATGGGCTAGTGGGTTCTATTCCAATGTTAAATGCAAGAACTGCTGAAGACGCTGAAAATATGTTAAAGCAATTAAAGAACGCTTTACCGACAGAACCATGGGCTGTTAATTTTATAGCACATAAAACAAATAAACGTCATGATACGGATTTAGAATTGATAAGAACCTATCAACCACCAATTGTCATCGCTTCTTTAGGGCACCCTGGAGCAGTGACGGAAGTCGTGCATAGTTATGGAGGATT
The DNA here is from genome assembly GCA_035556295.1 of Ureibacillus sp. Taxonomy (GTDB): domain Bacteria; phylum Bacillota; class Bacilli; order Bacillales_A; family Planococcaceae; genus Ureibacillus. The sequence continues at coordinate 116,455 of DATMFE010000084.1, read as the reverse complement.
AGTCTTTGCCGATGTTGCAACGGTGAAACATGCGAAAAAAGCAGCAGAAGCAAATGTGGATGGATTAATTTTAGTAGCTGCTGGTGCAGGAGGACATGCAGGAAGATTAAATCCTTTTGCCTTCTTAGATGCAGTTCGTGAGTTTTGGAATGGCTACACGATTTTAGCCGGGGGACTTTCACACGGAAAAGATGTACTCGCTGCAAAAATTATGGGTGCTGATTTTGCATATATGGGGACAAAGTTCATTGCTACAGAAGAGAGTGCAGCGTTTAAGGAATATAAACAAATGCTAGTAGATTCTTCTATTGAAGATGTGTTTTATACTGATGCAATAAGTGGAGTTCATGCAAATTTCTTAATTCCAAGTTTAATTAAAAACAATTTAGATCCAACAAACTTGAAATCAAAGGATTCTATAGATTTTTCACATATGGATGAAGTAAAAATGTGGCGAGATGTTTGGTCAGCAGGGCATGGAGTTACTACAATAAAGTCAATTGATCGAGTTGAAGATGTAGTGAACCAATTAAAAAAAGAGTACGAAGAAGCGAAGTCAAAGTTAATATCGGTTGTATAAATTTTTGCACCTACTATTTGTAGGTGTTTTTTTTCATATAACAATAAGCAGCACCGAGAACTTGGTTATAAATTATGCAGCTTGTAGCATATGTTTCTTTCCAATGAAAGCGTATGAGATTACCTATTCTCCAAATTTAATATTTTTCTCCTTCGTACTAGATATTGAATAACTTCTTTAATAGTTCAATCATGTATAATAAAGTTAATGAAATGATTGAAGGAAGTGCCGATGTGTTACATAAATGGGAAGGCATTGTATTAAAATCTCGTCCTTACGGGGAATCCAATAAAATTGTTACGCTGTTAACAAGAGAAGCGGGAAAAGTTACTGTTATGGCAAGAGGTGCAAAAAAGCCTACAAGTCGTCTAGCAGGAATTACGCAAACTTTTATGCATGGAATGTTTGTATGTCAGAGAACAAGTGGTATGGGGACGCTTCAACAGGGAGAACACCTCCAATCAATGCGTCATGTCCAAACAGATATTATTGCCACTGCATATGCCAGTTATATTGTGGAAATTATTGATCGTCTTGTTGAAGAAGGGAAACCCGAACCTTATGCCTTTGACGTTTTACAGCAGGCATTAAATGCAATCGAAGAGGGTTATGATCCTGAGGCAATTACATTGTTCGTAGATTGGAAAATGCTCCCGTATACAGGAGTACAGCCAATCTTACATGCTTGTGCTTCTTGTGGTTCTATCGATGGTGAGTTTGCATTTTCGTTTACTCAAGGTGGCTTTTTATGCCACAGATGTTTTCATTTAGATCCATATATTATCCGATTAACTCCAACACAACTAAAATTAATCAGAATGTTTTATATGGTACCAATTGAGCAATTAGGTAAAATAGATTTGAAGAGAGAAACAAAGAGATTCATAAAAAAAATCGTTACGACAATCTATGAAGAGCAAACGGGAATTCGATTGAAGTCGAGGTCTTTTATTGATCAATTAGAAAGGACTCCCCAATTATTACCTAGAAATTCTAAAACAGATGAAGAAAAGGAGGATAGCGAATAAGCTACCTCCTTATCTTATTTCAGCCAACAAAGGCAATAAATCTTCTTTAAAAGCCTTCCAATAAGAATCTTGTAAAGAAGGTAAGACCTTTTGTTCATTATACTCAGATAATTCATTGTAAAGTGATGTAACCTGTCTATCCTTGAAACTCAGTCGATGGTTTAGTCGTTCCCGATCAGATTCAATATGAAGGGAAATATATGAATCAATTAGTAATTGAAGTTGATTTGAATTTTTTATCGTCATTTCGTATGCATCTTTATGAAATTGTCCAATTGATGAATCTAAATTAATTTTTTTTCGATGATAAGAAGCTAATTGCTTTAGTTCTTCTAATCGCAAGTTTGCAGTGTAGAGTATATGATTTCCTTCATAATGCATTGGGAATTCACGCTTTAATAGTGTGACCACCATATATTGAAGCTGATCAAATATATCCTTTTCTATAACGATTTCATTTTGCTTTTTTGTAAATGATTGAAATAACATAAAACTCCCCCTAGATATAAAATCCCCTTTCCACTAATATACCTAATTGGAAAAAACTATTCACTATTAAAATTGGAAAGTTCTGAATATTTCTTGGGAGTTAACTTCTGGTCATAGGGAACAGTATCTATTAAAGGGTTTATTGAACAAAAATTCTTGAATATTAAAGAAACTGTCTAGTAAATTGGTTTTACTAGACAGAACTCAAAGAATTGAGGAAAAGTTGTCGAGTAAATTGGATTTACTCGACAGAATCCAGGGATTTGAGGAAAAGTTGTCGAGTAAATTGGATTTACTAGTCAAGTCCTTAATATTGTGTAAATTACCTCTCGAAATGTTTTCAACTAGTTACTATGAATAATTTTGAGATGTAAATCAACATCCCTAACATTTTTTCGCCCTTAACTTCCGTGGGTTAATAACTCCATATTCAATAAAGGCTGTCAAAGGCTCTTTTCACTTTGATAGCCTTTATTGAATATGGGATAATCCCAAGATGGAAGTTAAGACGAAAAATAGAGCTCTTATTTAGAGAGGGATTTTCTTTTACTATAGTTCTTTTCATGATATTCCATGAGTACTGCACCGACTAATCTAAATGCAGATTGTGTATTGGGAAAGATTCGTATTACTGTCTCTCGTCGTCGAACTTCTTGATTTAGGCGTTCAAGAGAATTGGTGCTTCGAATATGTCTACGAATCTTGTCAGGAAAGTTCATATATTGAATGGTATCTTCGAAACCTTCATCAAAGGTAGTAAGTGCTTTTTCAAATTTAGGATTATCATTATATTGGTCCATTAGTTCATCCTTAAATTTACGAATATCTTCAATCGTTATTGCTTCAAAAACACGCTTAATCATTGAACGTATTTCAGTTGAGTCCTTTTTTGGAAGCTTATCCATGATATTACGCTTAAAGTGTACATTACATCTTTGCCAAGCTGTCCCGATGAATTCACGTTGTATTGCCTTTTGTAATCCTTGATGTGCATCTGAAATGATAAGTTTTGGTGATTGTAGTCCACGAGATTTAAGATGTTGAATAAAGCGACTCCAACTATCAAAACTTTCAACGTGATCAACACTTAAGCCAAGTATTTCTCTTGTATTGTCTTCAGTGATAGCCGTTGCAATATATATAGCTTTAGATACAACACTATGATGTTCACGAACTTTAATATACATTGCATCTACAAATACATAGGGAAAATAGGTTGTATTTAAGGGCCTGTTGGCCCATTTATTGATAATAGGATCTAGTTTTTGAGTAAGGGATGAAACAAATGATTTTGAAACACTTTCTCCACATAGTTGTTCAACAATATGAGTAACTTTTCTAGTTGAAACTCCATTTACAACCATTTCTAGCATGGAGACCACCAGTGCCTGATCACACCGAGCATATTTTTCAAATACGGTTGGAGAAAATTCACCATTACGAGTTCTTGGTACTTTCAATGTTATTTTACCAACACTCATTGTAAAATCACGTTCATAATAGCCATTGCGATAATCACGACGCTCTGTAGAGCGTTCATAAGCAGCTGCTTGTAAGTATTCATTACGTTCTTCTTCCATAAACTCATTTAATATAAGAACGATAGCAGATTTGACAACTGTATTAATGTTAGAATTCATTACTGAATCTTTTAAAAGATCCATATCTAGGTTAAACTGTAATTGGGTCATTTTTATATTCCTCTTTTCGATGTTATTCGTAGCTGAAAACATTCTAACCAAGAGGAATGAAAATGACTCTTTTGTTTTTACACAATTATATGGACTTAATCGATTTACTAGACAGAATCCAGAGATTTGAGGAAAAGTTGTCGAGTAAAATAGATTTACTAGACAGAACCCAGGGATTTGAGGGGGAGTTGTCGAGTAAACTGGATTTTCTAGACAGAATTCGGTGATTTCCAAAAAAGTTGTCCAGTAAAGCGAACTGGTATGAAAATAAAAACGGGGTATATCTCGCCAAAGCGAAATATTCCCCGAATCAATTTAGAATTTTAAATGCTGTTCAATATAAGCTTTTACTTCTGATATAGGCATACGTCGTGCTCCTGCGGTTGTCACACTAAAGTGTCACAATCCTCGTCGCAAACGCGCATGCAAAATAAGTAGAGGAGTATATCTCGCCAAAGCGAAATATTCCCCGGTTCATTCTAGAATTTTAAATGCTGTTCAATATAAGCTTTTACTTCTGATATAGGCATGCGTGGGTGCTCCTGCGGTTGTCACACTAAAGTGTCACAATCCTCGTCGCAAACGCGCATGGAGTAAAAAAACGGGGGATATCTCGCTAAAGCGAAATATCCCCCGGATCATTCTAGAATTTTAAATGCTGTTCAATATAAGCTTTTACTTCTGATATAGGCATGCGCGTTTGCTCCATAGAATCTCTGTGGCGGACTGTTACTTGACCATCTTCTTGTGAGTCAAAGTCGTAAGTGATACAGAACGGCGTACCAATTTCATCTTGACGGCGGTAACGTTTACCGATTGATTGAGATTCATCGTAATCAACAGGGAATGATTTACGTAATTCATCCCAAACCTCTGTTGCTCCATCAGCAAGTTTTTTCGAAAGTGGAAGTACAGCTGCTTTAAACGGTGCCAATGCAGGGTGGAAGCGTAAAACTGTACGTACATCGCCGCCTTCTAACTCTTCCTCATCGTAAGCATCGATTAAGAATGCAAGTGTAACACGGTCTGCACCAACAGATGGTTCGATACAGTATGGAACATATCGTTCGTTTGTTACTGTATCAATATAAGTAAAGTCTTCACCAGAGTGCTCCATATGTTGTTTTAAATCATAGTCTGTACGGTCTGCTATACCCCAAAGTTCGCCCCAACCAAATGGGAAGCGGTATTCAATGTCAGTAGTTGCATTTGAATAGTGGGAAAGTTCTTCTTCACCATGATCACGAAGACGAATACTTCCTTCCTTAATACCTAAGTTTAATAACCAGTTTTTACAAAACTCTTTCCAATAACTTTGCCATTCAAGATCTTCACCTGGTTTACAGAAGAATTCAAGCTCCATCTGTTCGAACTCACGTGTACGGAAAGTAAAATTACCTGGTGTAATTTCATTACGGAATGATTTACCAATTTGCGCGATACCAAAAGGTACACGTTTGCGCATAGAGCGTTGAACGTTTTTAAAGTTTACAAAGATACCTTGAGCAGTTTCTGGACGTAAATAAATTTCGTTAGTTGAAGATTCAGTAACCCCTTGGAATGTTTTAAACATTAGGTTAAATTGACGAATTTCAGTGAAATCATTTTTACCGCAGTCTGGACATGTTACTTGTAGTTCTTCCATTTTTGCTTTCATTTGATCAAAGCTCATACCATCGACTACAATTTCCTGTCCAGTTTTCTCTAAGGATGCTTCTTCAATTAGCTTATCAGCACGGTGTCTAGCTTTACATGATTTACAGTCAATCATAGGGTCGTTAAAGTTACCAACGTGACCAGATGCAACCCAAGCACGTGGATTCATAAGAATAGCTGCATCAAGACCTACATTGTGCTGAGACTCTTGAACAAATTTTTGCCACCAAGCACGTTTAACATTGTTTTTTAATTCAACTCCAAGTGGACCGTAATCCCAAGTGTTTGCTAATCCTCCGTAGATTTCTGATCCTGGAAATACAAAGCCGCGATGTTTTGCTAAGGCTACGATTGTTTCCATTGATTTTGTTGTCATAATGTTACCTCCAAATAGTGAAATAATAAAAGCACCCGTCTCCGGGCACAATAGTTGCATGCCCAGGGACGAGTGCTATACCCGCGGTTCCACCCTGATTGATTAAAAAACTGTTGGCAAGCGTTCGCACGGAGCTGACGAGGTTCTTGATAATCCTCACGAACTTTTTGTGTTCGCTCCGGTTGTTCATCACCTCGTGCCTTGATTGACAAACGCTTTCAATCAGTTTTTTCATACTAATTAAGCGTTCAAATAGGCTAACTTGCAGTTTTTTAAACCTCTTTTAAATAGTTGGCTCAAGGGTGCCTTTTCTCTTTTCATGTAGGCTTTCACCATTTCCTACTCGCTTTTTTTGGAAAAGATACTTATTTTCCTCTCATTGCCTCAATATTATTCTAACCAATAGTTTATGCTAAGATTCCTAACTGTGTCAATATTGTATCGTGTATTAGTTTTCTTAGCAATTCAAACAAATATAGTATATAATATTTGAGTAATAAGTATAACACTATTTGAGGCGGGTGAGTCCAATAGAACTCAATAAACGTCAGGACACGATTCTGCAGATTGTAAAAGAAAATGGCCCTATAACAGGTGAGCAAATTGCAGAACGACTCAATTTGACTCGAGCAACATTAAGACCGGATTTAGCTATTTTAACAATGGCTGGCTTTCTAGATGCTAGACCTCGTGTTGGATATTTTTATTCAGGTAAAAAAACGATGGCTAGTGTAACTGAATCAATGTTGAATTTAAAAGTAAAAGATTTTCAATCAGTTCCTGTTGTAGTGTCTGAAAATATGACAGTATATGATGCCATTGTTCACATGTTCCTAGAAGATGTTGGAACACTATTTGTAGTGGACCATAAATCCTACTTACAAGGTGTTTTGTCAAGGAAGGATTTATTAAGAACAAGTATCGGTACTCAAAATCTAAATCAAATTCCGGTTCATATTATTATGACTCGAATGCCAAATATTGTCTTTTGCAAAAAGACTGACTCTTTGATTGTTGCAGCAAAAAAATTAATCGAGAGACAAGTAGATTCACTTCCAGTTGTAAATGAAAAAGAAGATGGATTTGAGATTGTTGGGCGCGTAACAAAAACCAATATAACAAAAGCATTTATATCATTAGCTGAAACGCATGATTTGTAAGGAGTGCTAATTTGAAAAAATTACAAGTGTACGTCGTATCAGATTCTGTTGGTGAGACGGGTGAGCAAGTCGTAAAAGCGGTTGCTACACAATTTCGTCCAAACTTTGAACATACAATTATTCGTAAATTTCCTCACATAACTCATAAAGATCATATTGAAAACATTGTCGAAATTGCAAAAGTACATGACGCTATTATTGTTTTTACATTGGTAGAGCAATATATGCGACAATTTATGATAGAAACATGCAACCAAAAAAATGTAAAATCGTTTGATTTATTGGGTCCAATTATTTCAATGTTTGAAAAGGAAACAAACCAAAAACCATTGGAAGAACCTGGTCTTGTTCATAAATTAGATGATGATTACTTTAGAAAAATAGAAGCAGTAGAATTTGCTGTAAAATATGATGATGGTCGTGACCCGAGAGGATTATTACTTGCAGACGTTGTATTAATTGGAGTATCTCGGACTTCAAAAACACCATTATCCCAATATTTAGCACATAAACGATTAAAGGTAGCAAATGTACCACTCGTTCCGGAAATAGACCCACCGGAAGAACTTTACCTTGTAAATCCAAAAAAATGTTTTGGTTTAGTTATTTCTCCCGAAAAGTTAAATATTATTCGAAGAGAAAGACTTAAAGCATTAGGGTTAAGTGATGATGCAAATTATGCAAGACATTCAAGGATTGAAGATGAGCTCAAACATTTTTATAAAATAGTAGAGCGAATAGGTTGTGACGTAATCGATGTAACCAATAGAGCAGTTGAAGAAACTGCTAATGTCATTATTCATAAAATTGAACAAGGAAGATAGACAAATAAAAACCACCTCTATAGCCTTAGAGGAGGTTTTTATTGATTTTTTTATAAAAAGAGTAGATTTTTTTAAGTATTTGTTTTATAATTATAAAATTGTGGTAAAAATAAAATTGGATATATTTTTTACTTGATATTTAAATTTTTTGTCGTATAATAAAGGATTTTTTAAGATTATCTCGAATTGTGTACTAAGTTGACTTAAGATGGTGATGAAATGACTGGAAAAATTCCTGAGGAATTGATTGAACAAATACGATCCCAATCAGATATAGTCGATGTAATCAGTGAATATGTACAGTTGACAAAACGAGGGCGGAACTGGTTTGGATTATGTCCATTTCATGGTGAAAATACACCGTCATTCTCTGTATCGCAAGAAAAGCAAATTTTTCATTGCTTCGGATGTGGCGCTGGTGGAAATGCATTTACATTTATTATGGATATAGAAAATATTCCTTTTGTTAATGCAGTAGCCAAACTTGGGAGTTCTTTAGGAATCCATCTTGATATACAGAATGATAGTATGCAAAAAAGTGCAGGAAATTATTCAAAATCCGAAGAAAATATGCTAAATGCACATCAATTTGCTGCTGAATTTTATCATCATTTACTAATAAATACAGAAGATGGTGAAGAGGCATTAAATTATCTTCTGAAAAGAGGATTTACGAGGGAAGATATCGAAACGAATGGTATAGGATGGTCATTATCTTCCTGGGATACGCTTTCGATTTTGTTGCAAAGAGAAGGATATGATTTGGATGAAATTACCGAAAGTGGTTTGATCATCAAAAAGGAAAACGAACAATCATATTTTGACCGTTTTCGAGGACGTGTTATGTTTCCGATTCGAGACGAATTCGGAAAGGTTATTGCGTTTTCAGGGCGAATATTACAACAGACAGGAAATGATGCGAAATACTTAAATAGTCCCGAATCCCCTATTTTTCATAAGAGTCAGGTTCTATTTAATTTGGATAAGGCAAGAAGTGCCATTCGTAAAACCGGACAAGTTATATTAATGGAAGGTTTTATGGATGTTTTAGCATCAAATCAAGTTGGCATTTATAATGCTGTCGCCACTATGGGGACATCTTTAACACCACAGCATATCACAAAGCTCAAGCGCTTAGTAGAAAAAGTTATTATTTGTTATGACGGTGATAATGCTGGTATTGAAGGAGCAAAACGTGCCGCTGATTCTCTTCAGGCTGAAGGGGTAAAAATAGAAGTAGCTGTACTACCCGATAAATTAGACCCTGATGAGTATATACGGAAATATGGTCCAGATTCTTATAAAAAAATCTTGGACAAGCCCCAAAGCTATATTGCTTTTAGCATGATGCACGCAAGGCGTAATAAAAACTTCCAATTTGAAAATGATATATTACAGTATACTCAAGAAGTACTTGAACAACTTGTTGGAAAATCTCCCATTGAACGGGACTTATATATAAAACAATTAGCAAGTGAAACAAATATTTCTGAAGATGCTATATATACACAATTCCGTAAATTAGAAGCAGATCATGCAAAAACGATAAAACGTAATATTCAAAAAGTAGGACAAACTGTAGATATCGGTATTAAACAAAAAAAGAAATTAACAGCAACAGACAGAGCAGAAAGATTACTTCTTTCGCATATGCTGTATAATGCTGAAGTTGTTGATCGAATATTGAACAGTACCAATTCACAACCGTTTGTTCATGATGAATATATTGCAGTTTTTGTTCGACTAATTGGATTTTATGAAGAACATGAGACAGCAGATTATCAGAGGTTTTTAGAAGTATTAGATGATAGTGCATTAAGAAAAATTGTAATGGAAGCCGCGATTTCCGAGCGTGATCCTGATCATGCAGAAGCAGAGATTGCAGACTGCATAAAACATTTACAAAAACATGGTATTGAAACTGAAATTACTCAATTAACTCATGATTTTCAGGAAGCAGAGAAAATGCATGAGCATAAACGTGCGCTTGAAATTGCACAACAAATCATAAATTTGCGAAAATCATTATCGGCTATTTAACTTGATACGGTTGGTTAGAAGGAGGAAGGTTTATGGCTGACAAGTCAGAACATTCAAAAGAAGTAGTTAGTGATAAAAAATTAGAAGAAGTGAAAAAACTTCTACAAGAACAAGCAAAAGATAAAGAAATTGCTATGACTGAAATTTCAAACAAACTTGCTCCATTTGAATTAGAGACTGAAGAAATTTTCCACTTTGCAGAAGAATTAGAAAATAATTTCAATGCAACTGTAAATGGAAAAGAAGAGTTTGAAGAAGAGGCTCTTTCCAAACAAGAAGCAAGTGAAGAAGAGTTTGATTTAAATGACTTAAGCGTTCCTCCTGGAGTTAAAATTAATGACCCTGTAAGAATGTATTTAAAAGAGATCGGAAGAGTCGATTTATTAACTGCTGAAGAAGAAATTCAATTAGCAGAAAGAATCGAACAAGGCGATGAAGAAGCACGTAAACGACTTGCTGAAGCAAACTTACGATTAGTAGTATCGATTGCAAAACGTTATGTAGGTCGCGGAATGCTATTCTTAGACTTAATTCAAGAAGGTAACATGGGATTGATTAAAGCGGTTGAAAAATTTGACTATCGTAAAGGATTTAAATTCTCTACGTACGCAACATGGTGGATTCGTCAAGCCATTACTCGTGCAATCGCTGACCAAGCAAGAACAATCCGTATTCCAGTTCATATGGTCGAAACAATTAATAAATTAATACGTGTTCAACGACAATTGTTACAAGATCTTGGCCGAGAACCGTCTCCAGAGGAAATTGGAGAAGAGATGGATTTAACACCAGAAAAAGTTCGAGAAATATTAAAAATCGCTCAAGAACCTGTTTCTTTAGAAACACCTATTGGTGAAGAAGATGATTCTCATTTAGGTGACTTTATAGAAGATCATGAGGCACAATCTCCATCTGATCATGCTGCTTATGAATTATTAAAAGAGCAGTTAGAAGATGTTCTAGACACTTTAACTGACCGTGAAGAGAATGTTTTACGATTACGTTTTGGTTTAGATGATGGACGTACACGTACTTTAGAAGAGGTTGGTAAAGTATTTGGTGTAACTCGTGAACGTATTCGACAAATTGAGGCAAAAGCTTTGCGTAAGCTTCGCCATCCTTCAAGAAGTAAACGTTTAAAAGATTTCTTAGAATAAAACTAAATATTCATTACCATAATAGGGGTGTCTGGAGAGTATTATACTTGCCAAGACATCCCTATTTTTATTTGAAATTGGCAACATTATATTGATAATTAACATGTTAAACTACTAATTTTATTCATATATTGATACTTTGTTAGTATAGGAAAATTAAAAATAGTAGGATACAATATGTATAACAAATACATATTTCAACAATTTTGGAGAAAAATCGATGGCGAATCCACGAAAACAAATTATTCTTAACGAAATTCTTTTTTGGAAACAAAATAAACTACTCCCAGAACATTATTGCGATTTTTTAATGACTTTATATACAGAAGGTAATGACGAGGATATCGAAGGAAAAAATAGCTATAAAAAGGCAGTGAAAGCGAAAGAAATTAAAAGAGGAACTATTGTTAACAGTTTACTATTTTTGGTTGCTATCATTCTAATTCTATTGCTTTTTGCTCTTGATCAAATTACTCTTTATTTAGCAATTGTAGTAGGTGTAGTTGCTATAAGTAGTATCATTGGTGCGATTTATTTTACAAAAAAACATGGTGTTCTGGCTCCTATTCTACAGATTGTGGCTGCACTACTCGTTTTTGGGCTGTCGGTAAAAATCAGCGTGTCCTATTTTCCGGACAACCAAAATGTACTGTACGCATTACTTATCGCCAATTGTTTATTATGGTTGGGTTCAGGTCTATTAGGTAAACGCATATACTTTACTATTGCTGGGGCGCTTGGTCTCATTGTACTTATTGTCTATCATTTTATATTTTAATTATTTCACATTTATTAAAGCATACAGAGAATAGATATGGAGATTCATTACTAACTCCTCTACTCCTGTATGCTTTTTCAATTGTGTTTTTTCCTTGTTGTACTCTATTGTATCATTATCGTTTAGGATAATTTCGTGAAGAATTAAGAAGTGTATGTGCATCAAGTGGAATTACCAATTCAGTTCATATTTCTTATAGGTGAAACTCAATTAAAATTATTTTGCACGAACAAATAAAATGAAGGTTAGCTAGCTATAAGATCGATCTAAACAATTAACCAAATAAGCTGCGAGGGCAAAGTATTATGTTTCTGAAATAGTGATGCAATGTTGTGATGAAGCAATTCAAATTCATGGTGGAAATGGGTATATGAAAGGTTATGAAGTGGAAAGATATTTAGGAGATGCAAAACTTTTAGAGATAGGGGAAGGTACATCTGAAGTTCAAATTTTAATCATATCTAGGAAGATATTGGGGCACTAACACACATTTGTCAAAATTGTTACAGTATATAGAAAAAGTTAGTGTTTAGGTCTTTTCGTTTTAGAAAGATTGAAGTACAATTATAGATGTTGACTAGATTCTATAATAAATAGAAGCATATATGAAGTAAAAGGGAGGTAAACTTATGAAAAACAATCCAGTCATTCCTTATATCCTTATTATGGCATTTGGTATCGGACTTATCTTCTTTATGTCAATGGAAGGCGTTGGAAATAAAGAGGAAATCGCTCATGGTGGTGATGAAGCTACTGAAGAGGGCGCAACTGCTGAAGAAGGTGCAGGTGGTGAAGAATTAGTTGCATCTTGTATCGGTTGTCACGGTGGTGACTTAACTGGTGGCTTTGGACCAAATTTACACGGAATTACTGATGTAGAACACGTGAAAAACGTTGTCATGAATGGTCAAGGTGCAATGCCAGCACAAGGAAAAAGTGATGCAGAAGCACAAGCAATTGCTGAATACATTACTTCTCTAAAATAATAATCCGTTAGATCCTTAGTTGTTTCAACAACTAAGGATCTTTTTTTTGAATTTATACCGAAATAATAAATAGAAAGGTCATCTTATCTAAGGATTGGTGATAATACTAAATTTCTATTATAATAAAGCTATTGAAATGGTAAAGGCGGTAATTTGTAGTGAATGCACAAAAACTTTCAAAAAGGTTAGAGACTGTAGCATCTTTTGTACCTACGGGGGCAATTATAGCAGACATAGGTAGTGATCATGCGTATTTACCTTGCTATTTAATAAACAAAAAAATAGCTAAAAAAGCGATTGCTGGTGAAGTAGTAAAAGGACCGTTTGAAACAGCAGTAAAGCAAGTTCGTGATGAAGGTTTAATTCATAAAATATCTGTTAGACTAGCGGATGGGCTAGATGCTATAGATGAAAGTGACAAAGTAGATACGATAACAATTGCAGGGATGGGTGGACCTTTAATTGTCTCGATATTAGAGAAAAATCCATCTGCTCTCACACACGTAACACGCTTAATCCTACAACCAAATATCCACTCAAAAGTGATTCGCGAATGGGCAATTCGCAATAATTGGGCACTTTTAGATGAGGTTATTTTGGAAGAAGATGACAAGATATATGAAGTGCTCGTTTTACAACGTGGTGAAATGAAACTTTCTGAGCAAGAACTATTATTAGGGAAACATTTAATAGTTGAGAAATGTGATGTTTTCATAAAAAAATGGCAAAGGGAAGTTGAAAACTTGAAACGTGTATTAGCCTCGATGGAAGAAGCAGAACCTACGGCTGAAATTGTAACAAAACGAGAGGAACTATTACACTTAATCGCCATGGTAGAGGGGGTTATCGGTCATGAAAATTCCTAACGGAAATGAGATCATTCAACTGTTTGAAAGCTGGTCGCCAAAAAAGTTAGCATGTATGGAAAATGACCCAATTGGTCTTGCCATTGGTACATTAAATAAATCAATATCAAAAGTATTAGTTACTCTTGATGTAAATGAAGCGGTTGCGGAAGAAGCAATTGCGAACGAGTGTCAGTTAATTATTGCCCATCATCCACCAATATTCCGTAAACTCTCGAATTTAAGAACAGATACACCGGCAGGTAAACTATATGAGAAACTGATTAAAAATGATATTGCCGTATACGCTGCGCATACGAATTTAGATGTTGCAGAAGGCGGAGTCAATGATTTACTTTTTGACGCCTTAGAACTGGAAAATAGACAAGTATTAGAACAAACCTATAGTGAAAATTTAATGAAACTGGCTGTTTTTGTTCCTGATGGACATGCAGAATCCGTCCGTTTTGCGCTTGCTAAAGTTGGTGCTGGACATATTGGAGACTACGATTCATGTAGCTTTTCAAGTCATGGAGAAGGTCGATTTAGACCACTCGAAGGAGCGAATCCATATATCGGTGAAGTCGGTGAAATGGAAGTAACGGAAGAAGTGAAAATTGAAGTGGTGTTTCCTACTTCGATGAAAAATAAAATCTTAAAAGCAATGCTAAATGCACATCCTTATGAGGAGCCTGCTTATGATTTTTATACAATGGCAGTAGAAACGAATGTTCAAGGTTTAGGACGTGTTGGAACATTGAAACAACCAATGAGCTTAGAACAGTTTGCAAATCACGTAAAAACCCATTTACATGTTCCTGCGGTTCGTGTGGTAGGTGATTTACAAACAGAAATTAGTAAAGTTGCTGTTATTGGTGGGGATGGTAATTCTTACATTTATTCAGCTAATCGTGTAGGTGCTGATGTTTTTGTCACAGGGGATATTAAATTCCATGTGGCTCAAGATGCACAAAGCCTCGGCTTAAATATTGTGGACCCAGGTCATCATGTTGAAAAGGTAATGATCAAAGGAGTTGCAGATAAGATGAAGCAACTTTGTATGGACAAAAAACTGGACGTGCAATTTATTCAATCAGAAATCCATACTGAACCGTTTATCTTTATATAATTAAAACAACTTGCCAATAAGATCTGGCAAGTTGTTTTTAGTTTATGAGTGAGATATTAACAAGCAACTATGCATGTGAGTGAGAACGTTCTTCTTTTAAATGTTCATATTTTGCATTGTCAAATTCTTTTTCTGATTTTGAAATAACTACAGTAGCTAGACCGTTACCAATTAAGTTGGTTACAGCACGTGCTTCTGACATGAATCGGTCAACACCGATTAATAAGAAGATCCCTTCAACAGGAATCATTGGGAATGCAGCTAATGTTGCTGCTAAAACGATGAAACCGGATCCTGTTACACCAGCTGCACCTTTAGATGTAATCATCAAAATACCTAATAGAGTAATAATCTGAACCCAAGTTAATTCAACATTATAGGCTTGAGCAATAAATAGTGCTGCCATTGATAAATAAATTGCAGTTCCATCAAGGTTGAATGAGTAACCAGTTGGGACAACTAAACCAACCGTTGATCTAGAACAACCCATATTTTCTAATTTTTTCATTAGTGTTGGTAATGCAGACTCTGATGATGATGTTCCCACTACCAAGAAAATTTCTTGTTTAATATAACTAATAAATTTAAAGATATTAATACCAAAGTATTTTGCAATAGAACCAAGGACAAATACTATAAATAAGAACATCGTAATATATATTGCAACCATTAATAATCCTAAACTTTTTAAAGAGCCTAAACCAAAGTTACCAATCGTATATGCCATCGCACCAAATGCACCTATTGGTGAGAAAATCATAACCATTCCAACAATTTTAAAGAATATTTCTGATACAGTTTCAAAGAAGTTAATAACAGGTTTTGCTTTTTCTCCAATTGCTGCAGCCGCTAAACCAAATAATACAGCTGCCAGTAAAGTTGGTAATAATTCACCATTAGCTAGTGCGCCAACGAAGTTGTCAGGAATAATTTCTGTGATGAATCCACCAATAGTAAAATCTGTTTCAGCAGCAGCTTGTGTATATTTAGATACGTCTGCATCTTTAGCCGCTGAAGTATCAAAACCATGACCCGCGTTTACAATAAGCGCTACTGCGATACCAATTGCTAAAGCAATCGTAGATACAATCTCGAAATAAAGTAATGCTTTACCACCAATTTTACCGACTTTCTTCATATCACCCATTGCACCGATACCAATTGCAACAGTTAAGAAGATAATTGGAGCGATTAACATCTTAATCAATTTAATAAATAGATCTGCTAAAATTTTTAAACTTGCACCAAATTCAGGCCAGATAGCCCCTACGATAATACCTAAAACAATTGCTACTACAACTTGAAGAGTTAAATTCTTTGATAGTTTCATATCCATCCTCCTATGTTACTGAAACGTAATGATATCGTTTTCATAGATAGATAATATCAAAATAATTTCTGAAAATATCGTTTCGTTTTTAAAGGTTATTTCGTTCATTTTGTTCAAAACAGATCCAATCTGCTATAAATGCCTGATAAATAAGGATTTTAACTGTTATAATACTGATTGAAAAAAATTGAATATTGTTATAGTACAATAAAAAAAGACTGTCATTTTTTTTAGACAGTCTACATTTTGTTCATTTTGTTTAATAAATTGATTAAATTAATTATTTGTTTAACTCTTGTAAAAGTTCGTTCAAGTAATCAGGTTGAACGTTTTTACTATAATAATCATATATTGGGTTTATTACTTCATTCCATTTTTCCCTATTTACTTTATCTAATTCATATATAAATACTTCTTTATTTTGACGTAGTGTCTGTAGATTGATGGCGTTTATATTATTAGCAAGTTCAAATTGCCAGCTTTCCATTTCCTCAAGTGAATCGTTAATTATCTGTTGATCTTCTGGACTTAAATGATTCCAAAAATTCTCATTCATCATGACTACGTAGCTTAAAATTCCATGATTTGAAAGGGTAATATGGTTTTCCATCTCATAGAATTTTTTTGAAAACATATTTGAAATTGTATTTTCTTGTGCGTCTACAGTCATTGATTCTAATTCGTTGTATACATTACCAAAAGTAGTGGCAATCGGCTTTGCACGCAATAAATAGAATTGCTCTTTTAAAATATCACTAGGCATCATTCTAATTTTTTTATGCCAAAAGTCTTGCGTTTCTAAGATAGGTGAATGGCTTGAGGCAATTTGTTTAAATCCATTATTCCAAAATGTAAGCCCTTTAATATTTAATGTTTCAAGTTCTCCAATTAGCTTTTCACTAATGGGCCCAGTTAATACTGTCTTTAGTTCGCGTTCGTCGTCTATTAAAAAAGGTAAATCTAGTATTTGCCAGTTTGGTAAATACTCAGTCATTTTTGAAGTAGTAGGAGCAATCATTTGAATGTCTCCTTCTTTTAAAGCAATTAATTCATTGTCATCGTTGTATAGCATTCCATTAGGATAAATTTGAACAATTATTCGACCATTACTTTTTGCTTCTACTAATTGGGCAAATTTTTCAGCAGCCAAACCTTTTGGAGTATTTTCTGCCACAACATGGCTAAATTTAATAATAATTTGATTTTCTAAACCAACTTGCTCATCATCAAAAGGAAGTTTCCCTTGTGAAAAAATATTTTGACGATATCCAAGTAATGCAATTAATATTATGATTGTTAGAATTGATCCAATAAAAAAGTTTCTCAATTTTCTCACCACGAATTGTATTTGTTTTAAATTATAGCGGTAATTGTATAGAAGGTAACAGTTAAAAATGAGAATGGAGGCGACTATTATTAAGCATAAACTTTCTATAAATGTAAAAATGTTATTTTTAACATTTTTTATTATCGCCTTTTCGTTTTTAGTGGCTGGGACTTTTGTATTGAGCAGTGTTCTAAAAGAGCAAGAAGATGAAATTGGGCAACGTGCGATGTTAGTAGCAAGAACAGTTTCTAATCTCCCTGAGTTACAAAGTTTACTCATTAGTGATCATCTTGAGGAATCTTACACTAGAATAAATGAAATCGTAGAAGACATTCGTTTTATCAATGATGTAGAATATATCGTTATTATGAATATGGATCGAGTTCGGTTTTCCCATCCTTCAAAGGATGCGATTGGTAAAGTAAGTAAATCGAAAGATATGAATGCTGCATTTGCGCAACACTATTATTTATCAAAAGCTGAAGGCGAAAGTGGCACAATGATTCGGGCATTCGTACCAATAATGAATGAAGAAAATAATCAGATTGGCATTACATTAGTAGGTAGCAAATTACCTACTTTACCACAGGTTATTAAAGATTTTAGTAATGAGATATTATTTACAGTTGGACTAACTATTTTCTTTAGTATTTGGGGAGCTTTAACATTAGGTAGACATATTAAAAAAGAAATGTTTGGCCTTGAACCCCATGAAATTTCACAAATGTATGTTGAAAGAAATGAAACATTTAATGCAATGCATGAAGGGATTATAGCAATTGATAGTAAACTAAATATTACCATTTTCAATAAAACTGCTGCACAAATTCTAGGTGTCGATGTCGAGCCTGGCATTTTTATTGGTAAGAAAATATATGAAGTGCTACCAGATAATCGCCTACCTGAAGTTTTAATTACAGGGGAGTCAGTGTATAACCAAGAAATTTATAAAAATGAACATAGTATCTTAAGTAATCGTATACCCATTATCGTAAATGGCAAGATTGTTGGTGCTGTTGCAGTATTTCGTGATTTAACAGAATTTAAACGATTAGCAGAAGAACTAACTGGTGTAAAAGCCTTTGTACAAGCTCTTCGTGTTCACACCCATGAATATAAAAACAAACTACATACTATTGCTGGTTTATTACAGCTAGGTCATACCAAACAAGCATTAGATTATATTTCTCAAGTGAAAGATGAACATGATAATGTCACAAAATTTTTACAAGAAAGAATCTATA
Source organism: Ureibacillus sp. (assembly GCA_035556295.1). Taxonomy (GTDB): domain Bacteria; phylum Bacillota; class Bacilli; order Bacillales_A; family Planococcaceae; genus Ureibacillus. The sequence continues at coordinate 97,815 of DATMFE010000084.1, read as the reverse complement.
ATGAAAATATTTCTGGTTTATTATTAAGCAAAATTAGTCGTGGAAAAGAACTTGGCATAACCGTCAAAATTGATCAAGAGAGCAAGTTGACAAAATTCCCCAAAAATCTAGATCATCATGATTTTGTTGTGTTATTTGGGAATCTAATTGAAAATGCATTTGATGCGCTTATATCAATAAATAGGGAGCAGAAAGAAATTACAATTTCAATTGATGATAGCGATGATCTACTAGCAATCATGGTTAGTGATAATGGTACAGGTATGAGTGAAGATACAATCCAACATATATTTGATAATGGATTCTCTACGAAAGCAAAAGAGAATCGGGGTATTGGACTTTATTTAATTAAGGAAATTGTGAATAAAGGTAACGGTACAATCGAAGTTAGCAGCGAACTAAATAAAGGTACAACATTTATCATTACATTTGATATTTAGAGGTGAAATAGTGGTAACAACAAGCGTATTACTAATTGAAGACGATCCCATGGTTAGAGAGGTTAATCGACAATTTGTAGAAAGAGTTGAAGGATTTAAAGTGATCGGTATGTGTAGTAATGGAGAAGAAGGTATACTAAAAATAATAGAGTTAAAACCAGATTTAGTATTAATGGACATCTTCATGCCTGAGCAAGACGGTGTGGAAACCTTACGAAAAATCCGAAAGGAAAGTCTACCGGTTGATGTCATTACCGTAACCGCTGCAAATGATATGCAAACCATTCAAAAAATTTTACACCTAGGTGTTTACGATTATATAATGAAGCCATTTACGTATGAACGAGTGCATCAAACTTTAAGAAATTATACGCGATTTAAACGAATGTCTGAAGGTGCCCAAGATGTGTCCCAAAAAGAGTTAGATGAAATGATCCATCCTATTCCCGAAGGTGTTCAAAAGATAGAATCCGCATTAAATGATATTGCGGAGCTACCAAAAGGGTTTAATCGCTCCACATTAGAGAAAGTATTAAACTATATTAAACAATCCGAACAAGGTGCTTCCGCTGATGAGGTAGCTACAAATATTGGTGTAGCAAGAGTCACTGCAAGACGTTATTTGGATTTTCTTGAAAAACAAAAACTGATTAAAGTGGACGTTCACTATGGAGGTATTGGAAGACCAATTAATCAGTACTTTATTTGAAGTATGAGTGGGCATAATTTAATAACTGAGTATAAACTGTATTGCAACAACTCGACCTCAAATTGGTCGAGTTGTTTTATCTCCTAATTGAATTGGGCAAATAACCTATTACAAATGTTTAGTCCTTTGCATATGATAGCTGATAGAACAACCTACGCCAAATGGAATTTGTATAGATGAAAGGAGATCGACATGCGTAATTTTTATCGGCAAGGGCCTCCACCAATGAGACCATATCACTATTATCATGGACCAGGTCGAATGCCAAATTACGGGTACCCACCACCAAATAGGTATAATCCGGGAATGATTCCCCCTACCGGTCCAAAAGGTGCATCCAAAATTGAATCATTTATGGAAACATGTAATCGTTTATTAGCTACTGCTCAAGGGTTTCAACCATATATTGCTCAAGCAACGCCACTAATTCGTAATATACCCGCATTATGGAGATTATATAAAGGGTTTAGTTCATCACCAAAAGGTGGAGATTACGAGGATGATTATGAAAATGAATCATCGGAATTCAGCTTAGATTCTTCCTCTTTTGAATATGTGTACAAAGAAGATGAACATGAACATGAACATAAACCTAAAACGTCAATGAAACATGATCATAGACATAACGACAGTTATGATGAAAAACATCACGATAAATCAATTCGACCTAAATATGAATCTGATTATAAAGAAGAAAGTAATCAGAAAGGTGCATTTCATCGATTTTTCCCTGTTCGTCATGAACGTAGAGGGGAACCAGTTCGAGAGAACCGAAATGAGCAAGTTGTAGAAAAATTAGCGAAACCTTATAAGACGAAACCATCTATCCCTAAAATTTACCAACCACCTTATCACTTCGACGAATAATATTTCCAAAAATGAAGTTTTGTAATAAATGTCACTCTCCTATATAATAAAACTATGTAACAACAAAAGGAGTTGACATGATGCAAGTCATAAAGATTAATCCCCGAGGCTATTGTTATGGGGTAGTCGATGCAATGGTAATTGCGCGTAACGCTTCACTTGATAAAACATTACCGAGACCTATATATATATTAGGAATGATCGTTCACAATAAACATGTAACAGATGCTTTTGAAAAAGATGGAATTATTACTCTTGATGGACATAATCGTAAAGAAATTATCGAGCAAGTCAATGAAGGAACTGTCATTTTTACTGCTCATGGAGTTTCACCGGAAATTCGTGAGATTGCTAGAAAAAAAGGCTTAGTAGCGATTGATGCAACTTGTCCAGATGTTACTGTCACACACGATTTAATTCGTGAAAAGTCAAAAGAAGGCTATGACATTATTTATATCGGGAAAAAAGGCCATCCAGAGCCAGAAGGTGCAATCGGTGTTGCTCCAAACCATGTTCATTTAGTACAAAATGTTGAGGATGTGGATAAATTACAGCTTGATAATCCAAAGCTTTTAGTTACTAACCAAACGACAATGAGTCAATGGGATGTTAAAACAGCTATGGATTATTTAAAGCAAAAATATCCTCACATTGAAGTCCATGAAGAAATCTGCCAAGCAACCCAAGTTCGCCAAGAGGCAGTTGCACAGCAAGCAGGTCAGGCGGACTTAACAATTGTTGTTGGAGATCCGATGTCAAATAACTCCAACCGATTAGCCCAAGTTTCGGAAGAAATTGCGGGTACGAAATCTTTTCGAATAGCAGATTTATCGGAACTAAAACTGGAATGGCTCAAAGGAGTGGAAAAAGTAGCAATTACTGCAGGTGCTTCAACTCCAACACCGATTGTAAAAGAAGTGATTGCCTTTTTAGAAAAATTCGATCCAAATGATCCATCAACACATGAAATAACAAGAACGGTTACGATGGATAAAATACTACCAAAAATTAAAGAGCCTAAGCCTGTTGAAAAAATAATGCCGTATTAAAAAATACTATTACATTATGACTAGCTATCTCCAATTAGCTAGTCTTATTTTTTTATTAAGAACAAAATGGATGTTAGACATTTAATTTGGCTTTTTTATTAAGTTACATAATTTCAACCATAATAAGTTTTAAATTAGATTAATTTTTTCAAACACTATTAAAAATGTCTAAATAATGTTCTTTCACTTACGATAATAGTGCAACGAACAGTTGAATTCTTGTGCTTTGCAATTACAAAATGATACAATATGAACCATGTTAGGAGGACGAAATATGTCGAAGTATTCCGATTATGATTTTAAACCATTTCTTCGTGAGAAGATTGCAGAAATTGGTTTTGAAGAACCAACCCCCATTCAAAAGGAGATGATTCCTTTAATATTGAAAGGGAAAAGTGCAATTGGACAAGCACACACTGGAACTGGGAAAACTCATAGTTTTTTATTACCAATTGTTCAGCGCATAGAAGAAGATAAGCAAGAAGTTCAGGCGGTAATTACATCACCAACAAGAGAGTTAGCACAGCAAATCTTTGATGCATTAAACCAATTAATTGAAGGAACACCAATTAGTGCAAAACTATACATTGGTGGTACTGATAAATTACGTACGATAGATAAATTAAAATCAGGACAACCCCATATTGTAGTTGGGACACCTGGTCGTATAAGAGATCTTGTCAATGAGAATGCATTGCTTGTTCATACAGCACCAATTCTGGTTGTTGACGAGGCAGATTTAGCATTTGATATGGGATTTATTGAAGATATTGATGGGTTTGCATCAAAAATGCCCGAGAATTTAGAGATGTACGTATTCTCTGCAACAATTCCAGAAAAACTACAGCCTTTCCTAAAAAAATATATGGATGCACCAATTCATATACAGATGAATGATAAGCGTCCTGTTGCTGAAGGAATCGATTTTATCCTCGTACCAATACGTTCAAAATCTCGTAATAAGAGATTACTTGAGGTTATTGAAGGAATTAATCCATACTTGGCTGTGATTTTCTGTAACACGCGTAAAACAGCAGAAGCGGTGGCTTCCTATTTAGCTGAACAAGGTATTAAATCCGGTCAAATTCATGGTGATTTAAGTCCCCGTGATCGTAAGAAAATGATGAAACAAATTCGCGACTTAGAATACCAGTATATTGTGGCAACAGATTTAGCTGCTCGTGGTATTGATATTCAAGGAATTTCACATGTCATTAACTATGAAATACCAGAAGACTTAGAATTCTTTATCCATCGAGTTGGACGAACTGCCCGTGCTGGAAATAAAGGTACAGCAATTACTCTTATTGAACCAGAAGATGAAGATAAAATTATCCGAATTGAAAAGATGGGTATTACACTTCAACAAATGGATGTCAAGAAAGGTGAATGGACAGAGCTAAAAGAGCGTCATTCCCGTCAAAACCGAGTGAAACATGAAAATGAAATCGAAAAAATTGCAAAAGCAAAAGTACGAAAACCGAAAAAGGTAAAACCTGGTTACAAGCGTGCGATGAAATGGGAAATGGAAAAAGTTAAAAAGAAAGAACGTAAGAGAAGAACAAAACAAGATAACAAAAAGCCGAGAAGCTAGACTGATAAAATGTGTTCATTTTCAGGGAGGAATAGAGAATGTTAATTGGTTCACATGTTTCGATGAGCGGAAAAGAAATGCTCTTAGCATCAAGTAAAGAAGCAGCATCTTATGGTGCATCTACTTTTATGATCTATACAGGTGCACCTCAAAATACTCGTCGAAAACCGATCGAAGATTTGAATATTGAAGCAGGGTTAGCCCATATGAAAGAAAATGGACTTTCAAATATTGTAGTCCATGCACCATATATTATTAACATAGCAAATACGACTAAGCCAGAAACTTTTGAACTAGGTGTAGAGTTCTTGCAAAAAGAAATTGAGCGAACAGCTGCTATTGGTGCTAAACAAATTGTACTTCATCCAGGTGCTCATGTAGGTGCAGGAGTGGAAGCTGGTATTGCGAAAATTATTGAAGGATTAAACGAGGTATTGGCTACCGATTACCCAGTTCAAATCGCTTTAGAAACGATGGCTGGAAAAGGTTCTGAAATTGGTCGCACTTTTGAAGAAATTGCACAAATCATGGATGGTGTAACAAATAATCATCGACTTTCTGTCTGCTTTGATACTTGTCACACGCATGATGCAGGCTATGACATTGTAAATGACTTTGATGGAGTGTTAGAACAATTTGATAAAATTGTTGGTCTTGATCGTATAAAAGTTGTACACGTAAATGATAGTAAAAATGTTTGCGGTGCTGGAAAAGACCGTCATGAAAATATCGGCTTCGGCCATATCGGCTTTGATGCCCTATCGAAGATCGTTCATCATGAAGTATTTAAAGAGATACCAAAAATTTTAGAAACACCTTGGATTGGACTAGATGCAAAAAACAAAGTAGCACCATATAAAGAAGAAATTGAAATGCTACGTTCTGGAAAATTTAGTCCGGAATCAATAGATGCTTTACGTGTTTAACTTAGTGTAATAGAACAAACCAAACGAACTGCCTCTATGTAAGATGCTATTTGAGAGAATTATATCTCAAATAGCATTTTTTTTGTTCTTATATGCATACTATTAGATTAACATTTAATTGTATTGGGTAAACATTTTATATAAGCTTTCGGAGGGTATAGATGAAAAGGAAGATTGTAGGATATGCCATATTACTTTTACTGATAAGTATTACTTTATTTCCAAATAATGTTTACGCAGCTACGATGGATGACAAAATTAGTTCTGAATTAGGTACGTCAAATATAAGTATATCTGTTAGGTCGATTGATACTGGAAATGTGATGTATCAAAATAATGGAGATGTGGGGATTAAACCGGCTTCTACATTAAAATTATTGACCGCAGCTAGTGCGTTAGAAGTGCTTGGGGAGAACTATCGATTTACTACTCAATTCTATTATGATGGAGAGATAAAAGATAATGTTCTGCAAGGTAACATTTATGTGAAGGGTGGGGGCGATCCTACACTCCAAGAGGAAAACTTCAGAACATTTAGCTCTGTATTAAAACGAGCGGGAATAACATCGATATCTGGTAATTTGTACGGTGATGATACAATGTTTATTGGACCACAGTTGACTCCTGGTATCGCCAAATACGACGAAAGTTATTATTATGGTGCCCGTACTTCTGCACTTACTATGTCACCTGACAATGAGTATGACTCTGGTACAATCTTTGTACAAGTTAATGCAAATGCAATCGGAAAATCTCCTATTGTACAAGTCAAACCTAATTTAAGTGGAATGGTAATTCAGAATAATGCTACTTCTGTTACAGCAAGTGAAAAGGATACACTTAAAATCTATCGTGAATACAATACGAACCAAGTGATCATTACGGGACAGATCCCTGTAGGGAATATTTCAAAAGAATGGATTTCTCTTGAAGATCCGACGATTAATACACTATATGCAATAAAAAATGTTCTAAAGGATACGGGAATTTCTTTTTCATCCTATTCAATAATAGATCGAAAAACTGTACCAAGTGATGCGACATTACTTTACACAAAAAAATCAATTCCATTAAAGAAATTGATGATTCCTTTTTTAAAGTTAAGTAATAACAGCATTGCAAATATACTTGTCAAAACAATGGGCAAGGAAGAATTTGGTGTTGGTAGTCTAGAACATGGTTTACAAGCAATGAATGATTACGGTAGACAGCTTGGCCTACAAATGAATGAATGGTCTCTAGAGGACGGTTCAGGGATGTCTCATAACAATAAAATAACAGCAAATCAGTTAACAAGCTTATTATACTTAGTAAGAAATAAACCGTATTTTTCCGTATACTATAATAGTTTACCTATTGGAGGGAAATCTGATCGTTTAGTGGGGGGATCTTTAAGAGAACGATTTAATACACCATACTTAATGGATCGGGTTGTTGCGAAAACAGGATATATTTCAGGAGTCTATACTTTAGCGGGGTATTTTAAAGCAAAAAGTGGAAAACAGTATATCTTCTCTATCATGACCCAAAATCAAACTAGTATAAAGCTTAATTCCATTGACGAAGTAGTCAAAACTTTTATAGATAGCTATTAATAAATAAAGTGGTTGGAAATTTATTATTTTCAACCACTTTTATAGGAACTGTGATTATTGATAATAACCATCTAATATCTTTTTATATTGTTTAAATTTTTTAGGTCCTAAGATTTTTTCTGCTTCTTTTAATACATTCTTTGGAATGCCTGTAACTAACCATGTAATATTTGCCCGTTCAGCTAAAGGTCTTAAACGACGAACTTCTTCTATTGTTAACTCAACCCCATAACTCCGTGCTATCTTAATCACTTCTTTATCTGATTTAGATAATAATGATTCCCAAATTTCAATTGCTCTCATTAGGTTCAGGTCCTTTCATATAAAGCATAAGATGGAAGTCTTTACAAAAGCTAATGAAACACGTATACTAACAAAATGTAAATCGTAATGATTATGAATTAGAAAGAAGCGAAATCATGAGTAAACCATTAATTGAGTTACAAAATGTCTCATTTCAATATGAACATACGAATGTGTTACATAATATTTCCTTCAAAGTAGAAGAAGGAGATTTCTTGGCAATTCTCGGCCCAAATGGTTCGGGAAAGTCCACATTATTAAAACTAATTTTAGGAATTGTCAAACCTATCACTGGTGAAGTGAAATTGTTTGGTGAATCTTCAAATCACTTTTTCCATCGTGAATGGATTGGTTATGTTTCTCAAAAGTCTAATGCCTTTAATTCAGCTTTTCCAGCAACTGTTGAAGAGGTTGTAAAAAGTGGATTAACAAAAAAGATTGGATTATTTAAACGATATCCTAAAAATGCAAAGGATTTAGTAATGGAAGCATTAAAATCTGTTGGTATGGAAGAATATTCAACTCGAAACATTGGCCAGCTATCAGGTGGACAACAGCAACGGGTGTTTATAGCTAGAGCATTAATAGCTGAACCAAAATTATTGATATTAGATGAACCAACTGTAGGAATCGATCATGAAAATGTTCAATCATTTTATGATATGTTGGCAAGGCTAAACGAGGAACAACGAAAAACGATTATTTTAGTTACACATGATGTTGATACTGTATCAAACCGTATAAGTCACGTCGCGTGTTTAAATCAAACCATTCATTTCCATGGCTATAAAAAGGATTTTGATTCCATTTCCAATGAGCAATTGAATGACTGGTATGGTCATTCCGTTCGAAAAATTCATTAAAAGGGGGAAAGGAATTTGATTGAAGCAATTTTAAACTACCAATTTTTACAGAATGCCTTTCTCTCTGGATTAATTATAGGTATTATTGCGCCTTTATTAGGTGTGTTCATTGTTGTTAGAAGAATGTCACTCATCGCGGATGCCTTATCGCATGTAACACTTGCTGGGATCGCTGGAAGCCTTTTTTTGAGTCAATCTATTACATCCTTGGCATTATTAAACCCTATCTATTTGGGGATCGTAGCATCTGTAGGTGGTTCGATATTAATAGAAAGATTACGTAGCTTATATAAACATTATGAAGAATTAGCAATTCCAATCATTATGTCAGCGGGTATTGGATTATCAGCGATTTTTATCTCGTTAGCTAGTGGTTTTAGCACAGATTTAATGAGTTATTTATTTGGATCTGTATCAGCAGTATCACGATCAGATCTTTTCGTCGTACTGATCATAGCACTTGTCGTTATCGTGTTTTTGTTTTTATTTTTTAAAGAGATGTTTGTTTTATCATTTGATGAAGAATATGCAAAGGCTACTGGGTTACCTTCAAAATGGATTCATTTATTATTCATGATTGTCGTTGCTTTGGTTATTGCAGCTAGCATGCGTATTGTAGGAATTTTACTTGTATCTTCTCTAATTACCTTGCCTGTAGCAACTGCTATGCGTGTATCTAAAGGCTTTAAACAAACTATTCTTTACTCAATTTTATTTGGGGAAACTGCCGTTATTATAGGGCTAATAAGCGCTTTTTACTTAGATCTAGCTCCGGGTGGTACAATTGTTGTAACATCCATTATGTTACTAATCGTCGTAATTACTATAAAAAAATTCATGGTAAATATGAAAGTAGAAAGGGGATAAACCAGTGAATATTACACGAGCATGGGAGATTTTAAAAGACCATGGATATAAAAAAACAGATAAACGAGAGTTGATTCTAGATATGTTTTGTGAGACTGACAAATATCTTACTGCACGTGATTTGCTTTCAGTATTAAAGAAAGATTTCCCTGGAATGAGTTTTGATACAATTTATCGTAATCTTTCTACTTTTGTAGATTTAGGTATATTAGAAGAAACAGAGTTAAATGGAGAAAGAAATTTCCGAATGCAATGTGAAGTAGACCACCATCACCATCATTTTATTTGTATGGTATGTGGCAAGGTAAAGAATATAGAAATATGCCCGATGGAAATGCTCACTGAAAAACTACCTGGTTGTGAAATCGAATCGCATAAATTTGAAATTTACGGAAAATGCCCGAATTGTGCTTAAGATTTCATAAAATTACTAAAACTGAAAATTTCACTACTATTTTTATCAATAGTATGTTAAATTGCTATTAAGTGAATAATCTTGCAGGAAGAAGACGCAATATTGCTTAATTGGGAATTCGGTGAAACGCCGAAGCTGTATCCGCAACTGTAAGTGCTAGTTCTGAAAATATGCCACTGTCGTACGATGGGAAGGCTTCAGAACGCTAATGCACGAGCCAGGAGACCTGTCTTTTTCTGATCGTAACAATCCTCTTCGGATATAAAGAGAATGTACGGCGAAATTCCGTGAATACACACTATTTTGTGTGAAAACATGTCTATTCTGCCATCCATTCTTGGGTGGCTTTTTTATTTGCCTATATCCCTTTTATTGATTAGATCTATTCACTAAGTATAAATGTATAGGGGGCTGTGGGATACAACAATATATGCAAATAAATACATAAATACAATAAAGTATTTAAGGAGCGAATCGAAATGAAAAATCTATTGAAAAAAATATCTATATTAATGTTAGTAATTCTAGCATTATTTGGCTGTAGTACAAATGGTGCAGAAGAAGAAGCGAAACCTGTAGAACAAAATGCTACTGAAACATCAGAAGAAAATGTTGCAGAATTAAAAGTGCAACTAGAAGTGATGAATGATGGTAAAGCTGAAACTGTTGATGCTGCCTTTACAGAAGGAGAAACAGCATTAGATGTTACAAAGAGAGAGTTAAATGCAATTGAAGAAGGTGGATTTGTCACAACAATCAATGGTGTTGAAGCTGGAGAAGCAACGAAAACTTACTGGGCGTTATCTGTAAATGGCGAAACGTCTATGGTGGGTGCAGCGGAAGTGGTTCTTAAAGATGGTGACAAAATTACTTGGGAATTATCCTCTTATTAATGAGGTGATCAGTTGGAAGAAAAATATCTTGAACCACGTTCTAATATGAATATAAGAAAATCAACTCGTATTTTAACTATGATTGCTTGCCTAGCAGCTTTAAGCATCGTTGGCCGAATCTATACTGTTGGTATTCCAAACGTACAACCTTCTACAACAATAATCATATGTGTTTCTCTAGTATTTGGGATACGTATTGGTCTTACGCTGGCTATCATTACAGTATTTGGTTCAAATTTAGTATTAGGATTTGGCCCATTCATGATTATGCAATTGATTGCTTGGTGTGCAGTAGCCTTTGTATCAGGTTTACTGGGGAAAGTATACAAAAAAATTCCTTTTCCGATCCTAGCTGTCTATTCTGCTTTTATGGGTCTATTCTATGGATTTATAGTATCTCTTAACATGCTTTTTATAGGAGATTGGTTCATGTTTGTTGCTTATTATGTAGCAGGCATTCCATTTGATATTTATCATGCTGTAGGAAACTTCCTTTTCTTTTTAGTCTTGGGACCGATCATTATTAAAATTATGGAAAAAGAGAAGAATAAACTTTATACGTAAAAATGGCAGTGTAGAGAGTCAATTTCTACACTGCCATTCATTTTTAGTTGAAATAGATATAACAATTATGTTAACTCATTAAATTCAGGATTATTATAGACATCTTTATCTAGTTCCCCAGTTATACGAGCAGTTGTAACCCCAGATACCATTGAACCACTCACATTTAATGCAGTTCTACCCATATCAATTAATGGCTCTACTGATATAAGAACCCCAGCAAGTGCAACAGGTAAGTTTAAAGCGGATAAAACAATAATTGCTGCAAAAGTCGCACCACCTCCAACACCAGCGACTCCAAAGGAACTGATTGCCACAATAATTATTACCGTGAAGATAAAATCAAGCTCAAGTGGGTTTTGACCAACAGTAGGAGCGATCATAATGGCTAACATAGCTGGATATACCCCAGCGCAGCCATTTTGACCGATTGATAGCCCAAATGAACCCGAAAAGTTTGCGATTCCTTCAGATACCCCTAAACGATCTGTTTGTGTCTTTAAATTTAAAGGTAATGTTCCTGCACTTGACCTTGATGAAAAAGCGAATAATAAAGTTTCAGAAGTTTTTCTAACATACATAATTGGGCTTAAACCCGATAACGTGATGATGATTAAATGCATGATAAATACAATAATTAACGCTACGTAAGAAGCGATTACAAATTTACCTAAGTTATAAATTGCCCCAAAATCACTTGTAGCTAATGTTCGTGCCATAATTGCTAAAATCCCATATGGTGTTAGTCGTAAGACAATCGTTACTACTCCCATAATGAGTGAATAAATTGCATCGATTCCTTTTTTGATTGTACTTGAAGTGTCCACATCTTTTCGAAAAACTCTTAAATAGGAGAAACCTAAAAATGCTGCAAAAATAACAACTGCAATTGTAGAAGTTGGTCTATCCCCAGTTAAATCTAAAAAAGGATTAGCAGGGAAAAAAGTAAGTATTTGTTCAGGTAGAGAACTTACTTCGGATGTTTTCTCTTCTAGTGAAGCCCCACGTTCCATTTCTGCCTCTCCTTGAACTAGTTCAGAAGCGTCTAGATTAAATACAGTAGCTGAAAATATCCCAACAGCAGCAGAAAACGCTGTTGTACCGATTAAAATTAATAAGATAAGACCTGCAATTTTACCTAAATTTGATCCGAGCTTTAATTTAGTAAAAGCTGAAAGAATGGAAATAAAAACTAATGGCATTGCAACCATTTGCAGAAGTTTTACATAACCAGTACCAATGATATTATACCAAAGGACAGTAGTCGCCATTTCATCGGACGTTGCACCATAGATTAATTGGAGAACTATCCCTAAGAGAATTCCTAGTCCTAATCCAATGAACACACGGTTAGAAAACTTCACGTGTTTCTTGCTTAAATATCTTAAAAATATCAATAAAATAAGAAGTATTATTACATTTATTAATGTAGCCATTGTAGTTCCTCCTAAACAGCATTTTTTTTAAACATGAATCACTTATAATTTCATTTTTTTTATTTTGAGATAAGAACAACTAAACTATGCAATAATAGGTATTAGCATTTCTTTCATAAATTGACTTATTTCAAATAAGATGAAACTTTTGATAAACTTAACAATGAAAGAATTAGGAAGGAATTTTGCATATGAAATCACCATACACTTTTAAACACATTGCACCTACAAATGAAAGCAAGGCAAGTATTTTTCTATTACATGGATTAGGGAGTAATGAAGAGGATTTACTTCAATTAGTTGAAGTTTTTAAAGGGAATTGTCATATTTTTAGCTTAAGAGGTCCAATCACGCATCGACCTGGTTTCGCATTTTATACATTTGAAGAAGAGGGAATACCTAATAGAGAAGTGTTCGACCGAATGACATCTTTTACACTTGATTTTGTAAAGGAAGCGATAGATGAATATCATTTGGACAAGAAAAAGGTTCATATTATTGGTTTTAACCAAGGTGCGGTTGTTGCACAAACGTTGTCGCTTTTCTTAGGAAATGAAATCGCTGGTATTGCTGCATTAAGTGGTTATGTACCTGACTTTGTAAAAAATGAATATAGAAAAAATGGGTTAGAGAATGCAAAAATATTTATTTCGCATGGGGAATATGATTATGACTACCCAATAAGTTGGGGAGAAAGCAGCAGGGAATTCTTTGAGGAAAATGGAGCAAAAGTTACGTTTAAAACCTATCCTGTTGGACATGGTGTTTCACCAGATAATATTAAAGATCTGATCACATTTATAAAAGTAAATTAATATAAGTTCAATAATAAACCTCCCGCAACGTTATTAGTTACGGGAGGTTCATTATTATAATAATTTTTCAGCCTCTGCAAAAGACATAGGTTTATGGAAATAGTACCCTTGTCCAGTGAGACAGCCAATATTTTTTAGAAAATGATATTGTTCATCTGTTTCTATACCTTCTGCTACAGAATGCATTTTTAATTTTGATGCTAATTGTACAATGGTTTGAACAACCGAATACATTTCATCATTATTCATATTGCTCACAAATGAACGATCAATTTTTATTTCAGAAAATGGTAGCTGTTGTAAATAACTTAGGGAAGAAAAACCTACACCAAAATCATCGATTGAGCTATGGTAGCCATATGATTTCAACTTTAATAAAATCTCTTTTGCTTTTTCCAAGTCAACGAGTTCGAAATTTTCAGTCACTTCAATTTTTATTAGATCCGGGCTAATATCAAAGTGGGTTACCATGTTAATAAAATCATCTACAAAGGATTCATGGTAAAAATGTACAGGCGAAATATTTACAGATACCGGTACAAGCGTTAACCCTTTATCTTTCCTCTTTTGTAGCCAACCGAGAACTTGATTTAGTATTGCATTATCAATTTCACGAATTTTACCGCTCGATTCAGCAATCGGTATGAAAGTAGCAGGTGAAACAAATCCTAGAACAGGCGAATTCCATCTAGCTAGTGCTTCGAATCCAACTATTTCTTTAGTTAATAAATTAACTTTAGGCTGTAAAAATGCAGTGAATTCGTTATTATTCAAGCCATAAATGAGTTGATTTAACGTATCCATTTCCTGTTGCATTAATTTGTTTGTCTCTTCTTCGAAATAAGTGACAACAGTTCCAGATTTTCGTCTTGAGCTCGTGAGGGCAATATCTGCTTGACGTATACTTTCATCCATCTCAACTTGATTACTGAAATAAGCAACACCAATGTTGAAGTTGATAAACATTTCTCTTTTTATGAATTCATATGGCGCTATTGTAAGTAAATGTCTTATATTTGATACCATTTGTTCTGCTTCATTTTTCTTATCTTTTATGGCCATAATGATGGAAGAATTTGAAAACCGTCCATAAATGATCTCTTGAAAATCGCCGCGATTTGAATTCAACCGAATTGCAATTTGTTTTAAAAGTTCATCCCCACTTTTTCTTCCATATAAATCAACGATCCCTGCATACTCAACAGGTTGAATAATCAATAAAATGCCAGAGAACTTTTTACTAATCCAATCAGATAATTTGGTGTAAAAGTAATTTTGATTTGGGAGACCAGAGTTCATATCAAAAAACGCTAGTTTATTTAGTTCTTTTTTATGTTCTGCATATTTTAAGGATAAAGAAATAATAGGTGTAAGTTTATTTAAAAATTCGATGTCAGTTTGTTTTAAAGTAGATTCAGTTTTTAAATAAATTGTAATACTACCTAGAATCTGATTATATTGATTTACAATTGGCTTCGACCAACTTGTATTCACACAATGGGTATTTTGATGAGTTGATTTTAAATCTTTATCATGTTTGACTGAAAAATCATCAATGTAGATGGCGTATTCATTAAATCCAGCACTTGGCTGTAGTAGATCTTCATTGATTCTTTCAACAATATGTAATGGTAAAGAACCAGTAGCAACTACTTTTAGCTCATTATTAGGATCTAACACCCGAATGGCACAATAAATATCTCGAACATAATATTTTTCTACTTTTTCAGTTATTAACTGTAAAACATTTTCAGAATCAGTGCTTTGCTCTAATTCTGCATATACTTCTCTTTCAAGTTTTGAAAGCATTTTATCTAGCGAGGTATCAGTTATATTTTTAAAAAGAAGCAATGTATATTGAACTTTATTAGTATAATCACGTATTGGAAAAGAATTAATACAATTCCAAAATGGTGAACCATCTTTATGATAGTGGATAATATTCATTTCAAATGGTGTTTCTGTCATAATATTTACTTCTATTTCAGCCTCAATTTCAGCCTGAGTTTTTGTCCCTCGTAAGATACTTAAATCTTTCCCAATCAATTCTTGTCTTGAATATCCTGATAAGTGTGAAAAGGATTCATTACAATATAAAAACGATAAATGACAATCAGATTGATCGATTATTGCAATTCCATTTGCTTGTTGATCACAGATGTTACAAAGAAATGTTATTAATTGTTCTTTTGTTTGGGGCATCTTACTTGGTATTGACATCCTTGTTCCCCCTAGATTGGTAAATATTCGTATTTTTAGTGTATTATATCAAATCTAGCGTAACTTGCCGAGAACATTTCTTCAAATCTATTAAAATTTGTATTTTTATGCAATTTTCAGTAGATTATTGTAAGAAAAAAGCCTCATATAACTCTACTTGCGCCTTTTCGCCAGACTCGTCAATGATGAGCAAATCATCTAAGGTCATTTGAACAACTGTTTTTTCTGTTTGCACTTGACCATTGAAAATCTCAAGTTTTACAGTTACTTTGCCGTTTTGTAAATTACTGATCTGTTCATCTGTAAATTCATAATCTCCAAAAAGACCTTTTTTCCATGTACCTTTAATAATTAATATTTGTGACTCATTATTTTTTTCATATTCCCAAAAGATGTCGCGTAATATTGTTGTAAATAACTCATCGATAGAAAAACTTTCATTCTTATATTCTAATTTAATAGTTCTAGCATTTAGGGCATCTGATGAAAGAGCACTTGCAGCTTTTTGCGCTTGATGATCAATCCCTGAAATTGCTTTTGAGAAATCAGAACAACCTGCTAATATACTTGATATTAAAAAAACTATAAATATTAATTTAATATATCGCATAATAATTCCTCCAATTCTAATGCTGTCCCAATTTTATCTTATCGAAAATTAATAGGAATGAGTTATTAAATTTCTCACTATTTTAGTCAGAAAAATGAAATTATTTTTTTTCGAAGAGGATGGACAAACAGTATGAATGAGTTTAATCGCAGTCTAAAGGCGAATGAAGTGATTCTTTTACGAAGGGAAGAAAGAATGAGGATTGATGATGAACTTCTAGATAAGTTAGGAGTCTACTTTGTCTATCATGATATTTATAATCGATATGGAATAACATTTGAAACGTTTGTTGATCGTTGGATGCGCGGGATATTGGATATTTAATGAGAAAGTTTGATGTAAGCACGATAGAAGAAAAATAAAATAGAAAAAGGGTGATCATGAAGTTGTACTTTCATGATCACCCAGTACTATTTAGAAATGTCGTTTAATCCATTCGTTAGCTTCTAACCAGTCATTAACTCGAATGACGTTTTGCGGTACAGCTTTACGATTATAGGGCGTATCAAACAAAATAACTGGAATTTTTAATTCCTCCGCTATATCAACCGCATTATCATGTTTATCCTCAAAAAAGACTTGAACTTCATGCTTTTTTGCTGCCTCTAATTTATTATGACTACCTATTAATTCAATATGGTGAAAGGGCACTTTGTGATCTTCAAACCATTTCTTCGTAACGGAATAAACATTCATGTCACGGGCAGATATATAGTATAGCTCATATATTGAGTACCATTCATGAAGGGTAGATTTTGCATTCTTTGCTAATTCGCTAACAGAATACATATATGCTTCGTTCTCCTTAAACCATCGTGAAAATTCGTTTCGATCGATCGGTTCAGAAAAAGCACTTAAAAAATCGTATTCCACCACATCATCTAAAACAATATTGGTTTGGTATTGTTTATTAATATGTGGAATGAGGGTATCTGCACTAGTTACAGTACCATCAATATCAATTCCAAAGCGAGGTTTCTTTTGCATTTAAAAACCCCCTGATTAAATTTGTGCTGATTCAGCTTTCGCTCTTTCTTCAGCCATTTCAGCAGCTAATTTATCAATTTCCTTTTTCAACTCTTCTACCATTGTTGCTTCAGGTACTTTACGAACAGTTTTACCTTTCATAAATAGAAGTCCTTCTCCACGAGCACCTGCGATTCCGATATCAGCTTCACGTGCTTCGCCAGGTCCGTTAACTGCACAACCAAGAACTGCAACTTTTAAAGGAACATTCAGCTTTGAAATATATTCTTCGACTTCATTAGCAATTGAAATTAGATCAATTTCAATACGACCACATGTTGGACAAGAAATTAGCGTTGCCATATTGGAAGCTAATCCAAATGATTTTAATAATTCACGTGCTACTTTTACTTCTTCAACAGGATCTGCTGATAAGGAAATACGTAATGTATTCCCAATACCTTTTGAAAGGATTGCACCAAGACCTGCAGCGGATTTAACAGTACCTGCAAACAATGTACCTGATTCTGTAATCCCTAAATGTAGAGGATAATCAAATGCACGAGATGCTTTTTCATAAGCCTCAATAGCTAAGTTTACATCCGAAGCCTTCATAGAAACGATTATATCGTGGAAATCTAAGTCTTCTAATATTTTAATATGATGTAGAGCTGACTCCACCATACCATCAGCAGTAGGGTAACCGTATTTTTCCAGTATATGACGTTCTAATGATCCTGCATTTACACCAATTCGAATTGGTATACCTTTAGCTTTAGCAGCATTAACAACTGCTTCAACCTTTTCACGGCGTCCGATATTACCAGGGTTAATACGAACTTTATCGATCCCGTTTTCTATCGCAATTAAAGCTAATTTATAATTAAAGTGAATATCCGCAACGAGAGGGATATGAATACGTTTCTTAATGTCTGCGATTGCATTTGCAGCGCGCTCATCTGGAACAGCTACACGAACGATTTGACAACCTGCTTCTTCTAATCGCAAAATTTCAGCCACAGTCGCTTCTACATCATGTGTTTTTGTTGTACACATACTTTGAATAAATAGCTCATTACTTCCACCGATTGTTAAGTTACCGACACGGACAGGTCGAGTTTTCGTACGGTGTGTTATTTCGTTCATTAAAAATTCTCTCCTTTTAAAGGTACATAGATGAAATTAACTTTATTTCTTAGTCATCCCATTTTCTTTATGAACATAATGAATAAAGTTAAAGCCTCTGGCGTATGCCACAGATTTTTAAGGGAAAATTTCGAACATGCGAAAAAATCTGGGCGCGTCATTTCAGCTGCGACGTAATCTTACCGCCAGTCTAAAAACGCCAAGGCGTATTTAATAGATTTGTACCATCGCCACTCTATTTTATCAGTGTTACAAAGGAAAAGACAAGGATATAGGAACTATTGTTTTGAACAATTATTATATACATTAACATAAACAGGAATTTTAATTAACTCTCCAGGTAACAATGCTTGTTTTTGTAAATGAGGATTTAATTGATAAAACTGTGCTAAACGTTCAGGTACCGATACTTTTATTTCAGAAGGGTATGCTGCAAAAAGTGATTGAGGTGAGTCACCTAGTTCAGTAATGACAGGTATAGTTTTGATTGTATATTCTTTCTCACATTTTTGCATAGCTTTTGGGTTATCAAATGCTGCAATTGGTAGAGTTCCTTCAGTTAAATCTATTTTAATAACAAATGCTATGACAAAAATAATGGCAGTAATCATAATATAGCGCATGAAAATATCCCTCCTTTCTCCACTATATGAAGACAAGAGGGATTCATGACTATTTTTTAACTGGTAATTTAGGATATTTGGTTGTTGCTATAATTAATAGTGTGATAGTAATAACAATACTTAGCAAAGTTCCTATTAAATTATGTAAAGGTAAATAAGGAAATAGAATAGATAATAGGGTTGTCCATGTTATTGCTAAAGCAGAAGATCTCCACATATGACGATATTCGCCGCGTCTATTCATCAATTTTAGTAAACCTATTCCTACTAGCGCATAAATACTAATTTGTATAAAAACTAAAGCTGTAGAAGTTAAAAATAAAACAACTAGTGCAAAAGGATATAGTAGCCATTGAATATCCTCAACGTATTGTGCCAATCCTTCTATATCAAATGTAATTTCCTTTGAAACTCCAGTAATAAAATCAATAAATGGAAAGATTGTTAAAAGAGTCGTGAGAATAAATACATATTGAATCACTTTTCCTATAGAAAGCATCCGATAACCAGCTAATTTTTTTGGGTGAATTAAACTATCAATAAAAAGTTGTGAATGTTTTACCAAGATTCCACCTCCACGTTTGAAAGTTTACCATGAAAAACAGGAAAAATGAATTGAATTCAATCTCTAAATAAAAATGGACCCGCAGCATTGATGACTATGGAAATATCATTCGCAAACTAAGCGAATTTTTCATGAATGAATAAAGGTGTAAGGGATAGGATATGATAGGATGTGGGATCATTTCTATTAGGTTATTAAAATAGGTGGATTGATTTCATTTCGGTCAAAAGACTGAAATATCGTCGTACAGTGTCAATTATTTGAATGAAATGGATTAATTTGATAACCTACTAGTGTAATCAACATTACTTCTAAATCTAGGGAGGAAATACAAATGGCTTATGAATTACCAAAATTAACTTATGCATACGATGCATTAGAACCAAACATTGATGCGAAAACTATGGAAATCCATCACACAAAACACCACAACACTTATGTAACAAACTTGAATGCAGCAGTAGAAGGTACTGAGTTTGCTGGTAAAGACTTACTTGAACTTATTTCTAACATTGATGCTCTTCCAGCTGACAAACAAACTGCTGTAAGAAACAATGGTGGTGGACATGCTAACCATTCATTATTCTGGGAAATTTTAGCTCCTGGTGGCGCAACTGCACCAACTGGTGAATTAGCTTCTGCAATTGATGCTAAATTCGGTAGCTTTGAAGCATTCAAAGAAGAATTCGCAAAAGCAGCAACTGGTCGCTTCGGTTCTGGTTGGGCATGGTTAGTAGTTGATGGTGGAGAATTAGCAATCACTTCAACTCCAAACCAAGATTCACCTGTAATGGAAGGCAAAACTCCAGTTTTAGGCTTAGACGTTTGGGAACATGCTTACTACTTAAACTATCAAAACCGTCGTCCTGACTATATTTCAGCTTTCTGGAATGTAGTAAACTGGGATGTTGTAGAAGCTAAATACCAAGCTGCAAAATAATGAATTTGCTTGCAAATTCATTATTTCTGCGACGAAAGCTTTAGCGACAGTCGCAAAATAAATAATCTCTAAAGTATGGAGCAAACTTTCTTTACGAAGGTTTGCTCTTTTTCATTTTATTTGGTGGTTTAAGTACTTTATTCTATATGTTTTACCGGTCAAATGAAGCATAACATTCTCAATTTAGCGCATATTAGGTTTGTGGAGGTGACCGTATTTGGCAAAGGACAAAAAAGAAAAAAAGGGCTTAGACCGTGAAGAGTATGGATATGGATTTGACCTAAGTCCAGATGATTTTGACGTAATTGGTCAAAATGACGAAGCAAAAAGAAGAAATAACAACGAAAACAAAGATAAACCTGACAATAAACATAACCCATCCCGTTTGAATGAATAAGTTGCCTAGCGCTATAACATTCCAATAAATTAATACTATCGTAAAAAGTATTTGGTAAGAAACAATACCAAATACTTTTTTTGTGCATATAAAAGGAATTTATGTTTATTTTCTAAAACTTAATCGACAGAAGTTCTAATTATTCATCATTTTTCTTAAAGTAGTAAAAAGAATATGATTGGGGAGTTTGTCGTGATCATTGATGGAGTATTTTCAGGTGGTGGTATTAAAGGATTTGCCTACGTCGGTGCAATGCAAGTGTTAGAAGAACGGAATATACAGTTTAAACGTGTGGCTGGGACTAGTGCAGGTGCCATTTTAGCTTGTTTTATTGCTGCCGGTTTTAATGCTTCAGAAATTGAAAAATTATTAGACGAACTCGACCTAAAATCCTTACTTGATCCACCTAAAATTGCTGGAAAGCTGCCTTTCTTCAAATGGTTAAATCTTTATTTTCGAATGGGATTATATCAAGGTAAAGCATTAGAGAAATGGTTTTATAAAAAATTGGCAGAAAAAGATGTCTATACATTCGATGATTTACCAAGGGGTTCCCTAAAACTCGTTGCATCAGATATTACAAATGGTCGAATGGTTGTCTTGCCAGATGATTTACCTTCATATGGCTTCCACTGGAAAACATTCACTGTTGCGAAGGCTTTAAGAATGAGTTGTGGGATTCCTTTTTTCTTTGAACCTGTGAAATTAAGAGACAATAAAAAAGAGGAATGTATTTTTGTAGATGGTGGTGTTTTAAGTAATTTCCCGCTTTGGATTTTCGACAATGGCAATAAAGAGCGGCCTTTGCTTGGTCTTAAACTTAGTAATCCACGGGAAGAATCTGAACCCCACACAATCAAAAATGGATTACACCTATTTGAAGCATTATTCTCAACTATGAAAGATGCTCATGATAAACGCTATATCTCAAGAAAGCATGAAAAAAATATTATATTTATTCCCGTTGAAGAATTTAGTGCCACGAATTTCCATATTGATAATCAGTCAAAAGAGGCCTTAATGGGTATAGGGAGAAAGCGTACAGAGAAATTCTTAACAACTTGGGTTCCTAGATAACGATTTAGTTAGAATAAAGAAGTCTCCTAATAGTAAAAATACTTATAGTGATGATAAAAGGAGATGCAGAACATGGCTAAAACAGATCGTGAAATTGCAGAAAAGATACTAGATCAAAATATGATTGGAACAATGGCAACAATTGAAGGAAATAAGCCTCATTCGCGATATATGACGTTCTTTAACAATAATTTCATCCTATATACAGTAACAAATAAGGACACTCATAAAGTAGATGAATTAGTGAATAATCCATTTACACATATATTAATTGGATATGATGGAAAAGGGTTTGGAGATTCCTTCTTAGAAATTGAAGGAAAAGTTGAAATTTCTTCAGAAGAATCCATGAAGGAGAAAGTTTGGAATGAAGCTTTGATTCCTTGGTTTAAAGGACCAGAAGATCCCAAAATGGTCGTATTAAAAATTACGCCAACACAAATTCGCTTAATGAATACAAAAGGGGAAGACCCAAAAGTAATTTCGATATAATTGAACAAAAATTAATATGAAGTTAAAAGTTGAACTAATGCTAGTTATGAAAAAATCATGACTAGCTTTTTTATTTTCTAATGAAACAATAAAAATGCGTACAAATTTCCAATGGTTCTAAAATATTTATCGGTTTTTATTCCCTAGAAAGAAAAAAGTTGAATAAAAATAACTAAATGATCATTGAAAACACGAACGAAAACCTACAGCTTGAATAAAATATAGTAAAGAGAAATACATAACGTGATTGCAACCTAACAATCGAAGTATTGTACATATCAAAAGTTAGGTGGTGAAGCAAATGGAGTTCTTTCTAGTAGGATTAACACTCTGGCTCATTGTGATCATTTCAATAATGTATATGGTAAAAGGTTTTCGTGAAAAATCACGTCCAATCATATTTAGTACTATTTTGGGTTATCTGTTACCTATGGCATACTTTGCAATGCATGAGAAATATTTTATCGCCTTCG
Organism: Ureibacillus sp.; assembly: GCA_035556295.1. Lineage (GTDB taxonomy): Bacteria > Bacillota > Bacilli > Bacillales_A > Planococcaceae > Ureibacillus. Next base: position 74,970 of record DATMFE010000084.1, on the reverse strand, counting down.
CAATCCTATCTATAATTCCGTTTGTAGCTGCATTTCGAATAAAAGAATAACTAGATGGCTTTTTTGGGGATGTCTTAAAAAGACATCCCCAATTTTTTTATTTTAATCATAACATTGAATCGATTAGCTCATTAATACGCTTTTTAAAGAAAAATGCTCATTGGGATAACAAACACTGCGTCCCATCTGCCTCTTTTATACATTTAACACAAAAAGGACTAGATAAAATTATTATTTTTAATCATTAAGTACATATTATTTCAATTTTCTAAATTGTAAAATAATTAAAAATGAGATTTAATTGAGGTGAGTGTAATGGAACAACACATTATACAATTATTTAAAAATATCGTAGGCGACAAAAATGTAAAGCACTCGAATGCACAATTGCTGGCGTATTCTTATGATGCAACTGCTAATTTTCAGGCTTTACCAGATTGTGTCGTGTCACCTAGAAATACAGAAGAGGTTTCGTCAATCGTAAAAATATGTAATGAATACAAAATTCCAATTGTTCCAAGAGGCTCTGGTTCAAATTTAGCAGCTGGAACTGTTCCAAACTATGGTGGAGTAGTTTTGTTATTTAATCATATGAATAAACTAGTAGATTTTGATAAAGAAAATCTAACGATAACTGTTCAGCCCGGAATGATTACTGCAGATATCTGTCAGTTTGTAGAAAAAGAAAATCTTTTTTATCCGCCAGATCCAAGTTCTATGAAAATCTCAACGATTGGTGGCAATATTAGTGAAAATTCTGGGGGCTTACGGGGCCTAAAGTATGGGGTAACTAAGGATTATGTGAAAGGTCTTACAGCAGTATTACCGAATGGTGAAATTATTCAAACAGGTGGTAAGCTTGCAAAAGATGTAGCTGGGTACGATTTAACAGCTTTATTGGTAGGATCAGAAGGAACTCTTGCTATTATTACTGAAATTATATTAAAACTAATTCCATTACCGAAGACAAAAATGACAGGGATTGCTTATTTTAACTCTCTAGAAGCAAGTGCAAAAACAGTTTCATCTATCATAGCAAATAAAATAATACCAGTAACCTTGGAATTTCTAGATAGGAAAACAATTGATGCGGTAGAGCAATTTATGAAAATAGGATTATCTACCGAGGTTGAAGCGATGCTTATTTTTGAGCAAGATGGGGAACCAACTTCTGTAGAAAAAGATGTACAAGAAATGACGAGAATTGCAGAGGAACACGGAGCGATTTTTACCCGAATTGCAGAAGACGAAAATGAGGCTGAAAAACTAAAAACTGCCCGTCGTGTTGCTTTGTCTGCTTTATCTAGATTAAAGCCTACAACCATTTTAGAGGATGCAACAGTTCCACGGTCAGAAATTGCAAAAATGGTAAAACGAATTGATGAAATCGCTAACAAATACAATTTAACGATTGCTACTTTTGGTCATGCAGGTGATGGGAATTTGCATCCGACATGTCTTACGGATGTGCGTGACAAGGAAGAAATAAAACGAGTAGAGTTAGCAATGGACGAAATCTTTGAAGCTGCTTTACTACTTGGTGGAACAATTACAGGTGAACATGGGGTAGGAGAAATGAAGGCACCTTATCTTGAATGGAAAGTTGGAGAAGCTGGGTTAACTATCATGAAAGGTATTAAGGAAGCGTTCGATCCAAACAACATTATGAATCCTGGGAAAATATTTGCTAAGGAAACAAAAAAGAGAGTGGTGTTGCAAAGTGTCCACTAATTTATTGATGCAGAAATCATTTGAAAACCATGTTGATGAAGCTTTGCTATTAGACTGTATGAGATGCGGATTTTGTCTTTCATCTTGCCCAACATACCTGCATACTGATCAAGATGAAGCACAATCTCCTCGTGGTAGAATTGCACTCATGAAAGCAGTAAGAGACGGAAAGGTAGAATGGGATTCATCCATTGAGGAATCTTTTAATCTATGTTTAGGCTGTCGAGCATGTGAACCCGCTTGTCCTGCTGGTGTTCAATATGGTGCATTAATCGAACAAACGAGAGAGGCAATTCAAGATGTGAAACCACAAAAACGGCTTGAAAAAACCGTTCGAAATGTTACCTTCAACCATTTATTTGCCGAAAAAAAGGATTTAAATAAAGCTGTGAAACTAGTTCACTTCTATCAAAAATCAGGTTTACAGAAAGTAACTAGAACTATCGGATTTTTAAATTTATTCCCACCTTTCTTAAAAGAAATGGAAAAAGCATTACCAGATCTACCAAAGAAAGTAGAAGAACTTGCTCCAGTTCAAACTTCAAATGTGAAAGTGGCATTTTTCACTGGTTGCTTAATGGATTCCTTATTTAAAGAAATTAACGAAAAGACAGTTCAATTACTTAAATTACTTGGAGCAGAAGTAATTATTCCGAAAGAACAACAATGTTGTGGGGCACTCCACGCGCATAGTGGTGAACTAGAAAAAGGAATACACAATGCAAAGATAAATATAGAAGCATTCGATAGTGATGAATTTGATTATATAGTCAATAATGCTGGTGGATGTGGTGCTTTTTTATCTGAATATGAAAATCACTTAAAGACAAACCCTGATTTCTCTGAAAAAGCAAATCGTTTTAGTCGTAAAATGATTGATATTTCTTCATTACTAGTAAAATTGGGGTTACTTGATTATTTACAATCGCATCCAAAATCAGAAGCAGCAGTCGTTGCAACCTATCAAGATTCTTGTCATTTACGTAATGTTAATAAAGTCTTTGAACAACCTAGAGAGATTCTAAAAAATCTACCTAATATTCAATATAAAGAAATGTTAAAGGCTGATAGTTGTTGTGGTTCAGCTGGTATTTATAATCTATTGCAACCTAAAATGGCAAGTGAAATATTGAATACGAAAATGAAATACGTTAAAGAAGTCAATCCTGCTATAATTGTAACTTCAAATCCGGGATGTTTAATGCAAATGAAGGTGGGGATCCACAAAGAGGGGTTATCCAATCAAATTCGTGCAGTTCATATTGTTGAAATCATCTATGAGCAAATAAAATAATGTCTAAATACTAATCTAGCAATGATTCTTGCTGCTATTTAAAACTAAACAGACATGTTTTAGGGGGAAAAATATGTTTGATTTGCAGATAATAGGTTCAAAAATTGTAGAAGAATTAAAAAAGTTAATCGACCAAGATGTCGTGGTTATTGATCATAACGGATTTATCATTGCTAGTACAGAAATGACTCGCATTAATCAATTTCACGAAGGATCATTACTTGCGATGAAAAATAAACAAGTCACCATTATGACTGAGGAATTGTCTAAAAGACTAAAAGGAGTTCGCGAGGGAATGGTTATGCCATTAATTATTGAGGATACACCAATAGGGGTAATTGGTGTTACTGGTAAACCTTCTGAGATTGAAAAATATGGCAAATTAGTTCAACGTATTACGGAATTATTTGTGGAGGATTTTTTAGCACGACAAGAAAAAGAGCGAGATGCTAGAATGTTTGAATTTTTTCTATTAGACCTATTAAACGGGAGAATAGAAAAAGAAATCTTGGCTCAACGTGTAGAGTTAATGAAAATTGAAACGGATGTATACAATCGTATCATTATTTTAAAAGTAGACCGTAGATTTGAATATAATGAAATAGAATTTTTGTCTAGTATACAAACAATTCATCCGAAATTACGAATTACCCAATGGAGTTTTGATAAAGTAATTATGCTAGTTCCCAATGTTCCTAGAGAGCAGCTTGAAAAAGGATTATGGACATTAAAACGAAAAATTGAAAAACGATACAAAACAAAAGTTTACATTGGTGTAGGGAATAGTGAGGAGTTTTATAGTTTACATGAGTCGTATGCAAAAGCGACGATTGCATTAACAACAGCCATTACAGACGAAATAGAAGTAGTGTTTGAAGAAGATTTAACAATTGATTTATTATTGTCTGATATTGATGAGACAAAAATTCAAAATTTTATTGATCGAACAATAAAACCAATCATTTTTGATGATGAGCTTTTGCTAAATTTAGAAATGTGGTTAAGCAGCAATGGTTCGTTACAAGAAATTGCAAACGATCTTCATATCCATAAAAATACACTTAAATATAGATTGAAAAAAATTGAAAAATTATTAGAAGTTGATTTAAATGAAAGTAAGATAAAATTAGATCTTAATTTAGCCATTTACTTATTTCGAAAAATCAACAACAAAGCCAGCTCGAACAGTTAATGTTCGAGCTCTTTTATATTAGTTGAACAAAAAGGTAAGGTGAAATTCGATCATTTTTATATTATTTGTATATATATAAAAAATTTTCAGAATTATAAAATAATTGTAATTCAAAGTTAACGCTTTGAAGTAAGTATTAAAAATGCAAAGGGGATAAGTTCATGAAGGGAATTAAACGTACTAAGGTTCTATTATTGGCATTATTTGCAACTGTAGCGCTTGTACTAGCGGCATGCGGTGGGGGTAGCACAAATGGTTCTAGTGGGGAAGCAAAATCTTATAACTTAAAAATGTCAGTTACAGTTGGGGAAGCTTCAACATGGTATGAAGCAGCAAAAAAATTAGCGGATGATGTTGCAAAAGAGACAGATGGCCGTATTAAAATCGAAGTATTTTCGAACGAACAATTATCAGGTGGTGACTCTGGTAAAGCAGTTGAAGGGTTGGCTAAAGGATCAATTGATTTAACATTCAACTCTACAATTATCTATTCAATATTAGATCCAAAATTTGGTGTAGCAAGTGCACCATTCCTATTTGATAACTTAGATCAAGTGGACAAAGTATTCGCTGGTAATGGCGGGGAATTGATTAAACAACTTCTAGCTGAAAAAGGCGTACATGCTCTAGGCTATGGAGAAAACGGTTTCAGACAATTAACAAATAGTAAAGTAAACGTAAAATCACCTGCAGATTTACAAGGTTTAAAAATACGTATTCCTGGTATTACAATGTACACTGATTTGTTCCGTGAATTAGGTACTGACCCTGCAACTATGACATTCTCAGAAGTATTCACTGCTTTACAACAAGGGACAATTGATGGACAAGAAAATCCAATTGATGTTATTTACTCTTCAAAACTTAATGAAGTTCAAAAGTACTTAACTCTATGGAACTATTCTTATGATCCACTTGTGTTAGGGATGAATAAAGAATTATATGACTCTATGAGTGATGAGGATAAAGCGTTATTTGATCGATTAGGTAAAGAAGCGTCAGCTTATCAAGTGAAAATCACACGTGAAAGAGAAGCAGAGCAAATTAAAGAATTAGAAGGAAAAGGTATGACAGTATATACACCAACTGAAGATGAAATTGCTGCATTAAAAGAAGTGGTTCAACCAATTTACGAGAAATATGAGTCAATTTGGGGAGCTGACTTATTAAAAGCGTTCCAAGAAAGATAATGGAGGAATGTTATGAAAATTCTTGATTATATTGAAGAAGTTATTCTATTTATTACATTTCTCACGATTACATTAATAACCTTCGCTAACATTTTATCTAGAAATATATTTAAATTTTCATTTTCATTTACGGAAGAAATAACAATCAATTTACTAGTTTTACTAACCTTTGTTGGTACTGCTCTTGGTGTGCGTAGATACGCACACCTAGGGTTCACATTAATTTATGACATTGCAGGGAAAATGGGAAAAAAGGTAATCATTGTAGTTTCAGCTATTATGTCAGCAGGTTTGTTCGCTATTTTACTTTACTACGGTTATGAAATGGTAGCATTCCAAATGAAAATTTCTCAAACAACACCTGCACTAGGGATGCCGCAATGGATATTATCGCTAGCATTGCCTTTAGGCGCACTTCTTTGCTTAATTCGTACAGTTCAAGTAACCATAGAGGAAATCAAAACAGTAGATACTGATGAAGACATTCAAGCTGTCACCAATGATCAAGAAAGTTTAGTAGAAACGGAAGAGCAGAAAGGGGAAGTGAAGATATGACCGCAATTACTCTATTCGGATCTTTTTTAGCTTTAATTGCACTACGTGTACCTATTGCAGCTTCTCTCGCAGTCTCTTCAGTAATCGTTTTATTTATTTCGAACGGCTTTGGCAGTTTTGAAGTTGTGACAGACATTATGTACACAAGTGTTGCGAAGTTTACATTACTTGCAATACCTTTCTTTATTTTAGCTGGAGTCATCATGGATCATATAGGAATCTCAAAGAGATTAATTGATTTTGCCCAGGCTTTAGTAGGCCATCGAAAAGGCGGAATTGTTCTCGTAACAGTATTGGTAGCAATTTTCTTTGCAGCAATATCAGGTTCAGGTCCAGCGACTGTAGCTGCAATTGGAGGTATTTTAATACCTGCCATGATTAAAAATGGCTACCGTAAAGAAACAGCTGGTGGATTAGTAGCCAGTGCAGGAGCGATTGGTATCATCATTCCCCCATCCATCGCCTTTATCATTTTTGCAATTGTTGCAGGAGATCAAATTCCGATAACAATTAATCGATTATTTATGGCTGGTATCGTTCCAGGTATATTAGTTGGAATTGGTTTATTTATAGCAGGAATGTATGTTAGAAACCGTGATATCAAGCGCGGAATCTTCAATCAATCTGAAGAGATGCAAATAAGAAAAAGTACTGGAAAAGAAAAATGGGATGCATTTGTTCGTGCAATTCCAGGATTATTAATGCCAGTAATCATTTTAGGTGGAATTTACGGTGGAATCTTCACTCCAACAGAAGCGGCTGTAGTTGCTGCAATGTATGGACTAATTATTGGAATGTTCATCTTACGTAAGGACTATTTCAAAGTTCTTTATAAAATATTTATTGAATCTGCGCTACAAACTGCTGTAGTAATGATTATCGTAAGTGCTGCATCTGTATTTGCCTACATAGTAACAACAGAACAAATTGCGTCAACCATTTCTGATGTTGTGTTAGGAATTACGGACAATAAATATATCATTCTATTACTAGTAAATATTATTTTACTCATTGCTGGAGCATTCATTGATGCGATTTCAGCATATTACATTTTCGTGCCGATTTTACTACCGATTATGATGCAGTTAAATGTTGATCCTACAGTATTTGGTGTATTTATGACAATTAACCTTGCAATTGGTTTATTTACACCACCAGTAGGTTTAAATTTGTATGTAGCTGCTAGTATGTCAAAATCTAATATTCTACAAATTTCACGTGGTGTCGTGCCATTCATTATTGCTTCAATCATTGTTCTATTAATAGTTACTTATATTCCAATCATTACAACATTTTTACCTGATTTACTAGGTGTGAAATAACAGCAAAGGGGATAGGCTGATGAATTTAAAAGATGATGTTGCAATTATTACTGGAGCTGCAAGTGGAATCGGGCAGGCTGTTGCAGTTCAGTTATCTAAGCAAGGAGTCCATACCGTATTAGTGGATTTAAACACTTGTGAGGAAACGATTTCGATGCTAGCTCATGATAGCTACCTAGAATGTTTAGGTGATATTCGTGATGAAAAATTTGTTCGCGCAAGCGTTAATCGAACAATAGAAAAATATGGAGAGATTCATATTTTAGTAAATAATGCTGGTACTGCAAGTAGAAAAGATATCGAAACGATGACAATGGAAGATTGGGATCGTGATTTAAACACGAATCTAAAAGCATCCTTTTTATTCATCCAAGCATGTGTGTACCCACATATGAAGGATGCGGGATACGGTAGAATTATTAACATTAGTTCTGTATCTGGATTAAATGGTGGTGTGACTTCTGGTGAAGGTGGGAAAGGAAGATCGGGTCCAGCTTATGCCGCGTCAAAGGGTGGAGTCATTGCCTTAACAAAGTGGGTAGCAAAAGAATTAGGACCATTCGGTATTACATGTAATTCCGTAGCACCTGGTGCAACAGCAACTGGAATTACTGCAGGTGTCGCATACGATACAAGCCAACAGGTCATAAAAAGAATGGGTCAGCCAGATGATATTGCGGGTGCTGTATTGTACTTTGCTTCTAGAGAATCAAGTTATACAACAGCTCAAGTACTTAAAGTGGATGGAGGAATTAGTATTGGATAACCCACGTTTGCAAGCTTTTTATGATAAATCAACGGAGCGAATTGTTGGGCGGTTAAAAAAAGATACAGACCTATTCACTGGGATTAAAGAAGTATGTGAGCATTTTAATATACGAGCTGGACAATTTCAGTGTTTAGGGTCTTTAAAGTATGCCACTTTTCTCCAAGTTGCTAAAGGAGATCGGGAAGGGCTGATTAAATATTCTCCAAAAGTTCAAACAAAATCTGAAGTAGAAATTATTTCTGGTGTAGGATTTATTGGCGTAAACCAACAAGATGAATTAGATCTCCATTTTCATGGAACAGTTGTGGACTGCGATAAAAGAATCGATGGTGGCCATTTTATTGAAGGGGAAAATCAAACAGCCATTACGGTTGAATTTATGATTCTTCCACTAAAAGATGTGGTGTTAACACGTAAAAATGACGAAATTTTCAATGTTCCAGTTTTCACATTTAAACAAAAGGAGGCTTGAGTTCATTGACGACAATCGGAAAATTAGCGTTAAAATCTGCTAAAGCTTATCCAAAGAAAATTGCAGTGAAAGATAAAAATGTTTCACATACTTACGAAGCATTAGCTACTCGAGCGTATGCGCTTTCATCTTACTTTAATTCAATCGGACTAAAGAAGGGTGACCGTATTGGAATTTTAATGTCCAATCGTGCAGAACATATCGAGCTAGATGTTGCAGTATCCCTTGCTGGATTAGTGAAAGTACCGCTAAACTACCGTCTTCATCCATTAGAGCATGAGTACCAAATAAAAGATTCAGGTATGTCTCTATTAATAGGAGAAGAAGAGTACATTAAAAATATTAATGTTGAAATTCCTACTTTATTTGTAGGGGACGAATATGAAGAAATCGTAAAACAATATAATGGCCAGTCATATGAAAATGATGTGAGTGAAGATGATTTAATGGCCATTATGTATACGTCCGGCACGACAGGTAATCCGAAAGGTGTTATGCTTTCACACCGAAATATGGTTACGGGTGCTCAATCTTTAGCAATAGCGTGTGAAGTAGATTTTAAAGACATAATAGGGCATGTTGCGCCTCTTACTCATGGTGCCAACTTTTTAAGTCATGTAGCTTGGCTATATGGATTAACTCAGGTTGTATACGATAAATTTGAGCCACATCAATTTATTCATCATTTAGAAGAAGATCGTGTTTCCGTCATTTTCTTAGTTCCAACAATGGTGAACTTAATGGTCCAACATGAACAATTTGATCCAAATAAATTAGCAACAATTAAATCAATCAATATGGCAGGAGCACCAATTGCTGCTGCAAAACTTGAAGAAGCATTAGGGAAAATCGGCACTAAGTTCGTAGAAACATACGGTCAAGTAGAAGCACCAATGTGTATTTCAATTATGCCTAGGTATGATTTACAATCACATCTTGATTCATGTGGTCGAGTGGGTCCATTTGTCGATGTGAAAATTGTTGATGATGAAGGAAAAGCATTGCCTGTTGGTGAGATTGGTGAAATTACTGCTAAGGGTCCACTAGTTATGCAAGGTTATTGGAATAACGAAAAAGCAACAAATGATACATTGCAGGACGGATGGCTTCATACAGGTGATTTAGGTCGTTTAGATGAAAATGGGTTCTTATACATTGTAGACCGTAAAAAAGAGGTAATCATATCTGGCGGTGTGAACATTTATCCTCGTGAAGTTGAAGAAGTCTTAAATAAACATCCATATGTTAAAGAGACTTGTGTCATTGGTGTCCCAGACGATAAGTGGGGAGAAAATGTTGTTGCCTATATCGTTCCTAATGGTCGAGGTGAAGTGAAAGATGAGGAACTGATTGATCTATGTAAGAATCATCTAGCAAGCTTCAAAAAGCCAAAAGAGATTTATATTGTGGATAGTTTACCAAAAAGTTCATATGGAAAAATATTAAAAAGAGAGTTAGTAAAAAAACACATTGGGGTGACGAAATGACCACAGTTTACGTGCATGGAATTGGCATGACAAAGTTTGGTAGTTTTGAAGATAAGTCACTGAAAGACCTATTAATTGAGGCAAGTAAAGAAGCATTAACCGACGCAAATCACCCAAAAATTGATGCTGTTTTCGTAGGTAATTTTATGGGCGGTACTTTATCGAATCAAGAGATTCTTGGCGCGATTGTTGCGAATGATTTGGGCTTAGGGTATATTCCTACTGCAAAATTAGAAGGTGCATGTGCCTCAGGTGGAATTGCACTACGTCAAGGAGTATTAAGTATTTTAAGTGGAGAATACGAAAATGTCTTAGTTGTCGGTGCAGAAAAAATGAAACATGCATCAACTGCAACTGTTACTCAATTTATAAATACAGCAATGGATCAAAGTACAACTGAAAAGGAAGCTGGACTAACGTTTCCTGGATTTTTCGGTACTGTTGCGAATCGATACATGTATGAAACTGGAGCAAGTAAAGAGCATCTTGCAAAGGTTGCATTAAAAAATAGAGAAAATGCATTAAATAATCCACTTGCTCAATTTCAAAAACCAACCTCAATAGAGGAGATCTTAAATGCAAGAATGGTTACGGACCCATTAGGTTTGTTTGATTGTTCACCAATCACAGATGGCGCTGCAGCGGTCGTATTATCTAGTAAGCCATCAAACATAAAAGTGCGTGCTTCTTCTCAAAGCTCTGGTCCAACATTAATGCAAGATGCAATTGATTTGTTATCGCTACCAGCTGTAAAAAAGTCTGGTGAAATAGCGTATGAAAAAGCAGGTTTAGGTCCTGATGATATTGATGTTGCTGAGATTCATGATTGTTTTTCGATGACTGAAATCCTTTCCATAGAAGAATTAGGTTTCTTTCCAAAATTAGAAGGCTGGAAAGCGGTGGATGAGGGAAAAACGAAAGTTGATGGTGTTATCCCTGTAAATACTAGTGGTGGCTTATTATCTAAAGGCCATCCGATTGGTGCAACAGGAATTTCTCAAATCTATCAACTTGTCCGACAATTAAGAGGAAATGCTCCTAACCAACTTTCAAAGCAACCGAAAATTGCCTTAGCTCAGAATTTAGGTGGTACTGGTGCTTATTCTGTAGTTCATATATTGGAAAGGGTGTAAAGTATGAAAGTATATGAATGTTGTGGAATCGAATCGGTAACGAAGAAAGTATATTGTAGTTCTTGTGGTAAAGAAATTATTAACGAAACTGAAGTTCCAGACGAAGGGACTGTTTATAGTTATACAGTAATTCAAGTACCACCAGCACAATTCGCGCATCTAGCACCATATACTGTTGCCTTAATACAGCTAAAAAATTCAAAGGCAAAGGTAACGGCTCGTATACTTGATAAAGTGGAAATCGGTGACCATGTGAAACTGGATTCAATAGAAGATGGTGCTTATGTATTTATTAGATTAGGAAGTAGCGAAGTACTCCATAATTCGTAATCTACGGATTATGGGGTTTTTCCTATTGCTTCAAGTGTGGAAAGAGGCGATCGAATGAGTAATGCTAAAATCTATACGATATTAGTGTTAGTTATGTTAGCTTGGGGGTTAAATGTTACCTTACTAAAAATCATTGTGTCAAACGGGGACCCGTTGACTTTACAATCAGTCCGAATTCTTTTAGCTGGTATTACAGTTTTTATCATTTTATTTTTCATGAAACAAAAGCTTTATGTTGAAAAGATGCCATGGAAATATATACTATTAGGCAGTTTTTTTGGAGTTATTTGTCATCATGCTTTTTTAGCATTTGGAATACAGCAAACTACTGCAACAAAAACTGCAATTATTAGCGGACTAAGTCCACTGATTGTTGCATTAATTGCAGTAATTTTTAAAGATACAATAATGACTAAATCCAAATTAATCGGTTTCATATTAGGTGGAATAGGTGTACTAATTGCTGTTGTACGTGATTTTCGTGAGTTATTTCAGTGGGAAATCGGAGATATTTTAGTTTTTCTATCATTCTTTTTACAGGCATTTAGCTTTATCGCAATAAGAAGAGGTACAAAAACGATTTCTCCGTTACTAATGACTGCATACATGCTTACGATTGGTTCATTAATATTAGTTATTAGCTCAATACTAATCAATCCAGTAGGGTTAAACTCTTTTGCTACAAATGATTTTACTTTTTGGTCAGTCTTTTTAATGTCAGCTATTTTAGCAACTGGAATAGGTCACAGTCTCTATAATTTATGTATAAAACATATTGGAACAGCAGAATCAGCAATTTTTGTAAATTTAAACACTGTTTTTGCGTTGGTGGGAGCTACAATATTATTAACCGAATCCATGTCGGTTCAACAAATAACAGGTACAACAATTATTATAATTGGGGTATTAGTTGGAACAAGTAATATTGAATCCATCATACTAAAATATAGGACACAAAAATTGAACATGAATGTTGAAGGAAACGTAGTCATTGGAGAAAGAGAAGAACATGAACAAAAAATATAATAATCTTATCAATTTATCTTTATAACAATATGAAAATTACACTAATATTCAAATCAAGTAGTACATATAAGTTCTAGAATTTTTTCTATTTGATTATATTAGTTAAGAAGTAGATAAATTTAGGTGGGATATTTTATGCTAAAAAAATGGGGAATTAGGGCTTTATTGTTTTTTGCTGTTTATGTACTTGCCATGTATGTTTATATTTTTCATTTTAATAATGGTGGGATTCCCGATTCGTTAGTAGGATCCTCAAGTGATCCGAAAACCTTTATGACTGAGCAAGAACTACTCTTAAGCGAAGAATACTCGAAAATAAGGAACTTCCTTTTCTTTATTTTGACTCCTTTTGAATGGCTATTGTATTTATTTATATTGATTTCTGGCTTATCGTATTTATTTGAAAAATGGTCAAGTATTACTAAATGGAAAACTTTACATCAAACGATTTATTTATTTTTGTTATCATTATTAACTTTTGTTGTGTTTTTCCCAATTGATTATTACCGATATACGTTGAGTAAGGGATACGGGATTAGTACGCAAAGTTTTCCTTCTTGGATGAGAGATAATGTTATTGATTTTTGGGTTAATTTTATTATGACAGTGGTCGTCATATCAGTTCTTTATTGGCTCATCAAGAAAAGTGCAAAACGATGGTGGTTATATGCTTGGCTATTAACAATTCCATTTTCCATCTTTTTAATGTACATTCAACCGGTCATTATCGATCCGCTTTATAATGATTTTTATCCATTAAAAGACAAAGTGCTTGAAGAAAAGATCCTATCACTAGCACAACAAGCACATATTCCAGCTGACCATGTGTTCGAAGTGAATATGGCTGACAAAACAAATGCTTTAAATGCATATGTGACCGGGGTAGGAGATAATTCAAGAATTGTTCTTTGGGATACGACTTTAAATCGTTTAACTGATGAAGAAATTCTCTTTATTATGGGGCACGAAATGGGTCACTATGTTGAAAAGCATATTTACGTTGGTATTATTGGATATATTATCATGATGTTTGTTGGATTATGGCTCATTGCAAAAATAATGCCGTGGATGATAAAAAAATATGGAAAAGTATTGAGAGTTAAAAGTCTCGATGGAATACATTCATTACCCTTGTTGTTATTAATTTCTTCCATATTATTATTTTTCTCAAATCCGATTTATAATGCGGTTTCTAGATATCAAGAAGCAAGGGCAGATCAGTTTGCAATAGAACTGGTACAGGATCCAGAATCCGCCATTAGTGGCTTTCAAAAGCTTTCAAAAGCTGGATTAAGTGAAGTAAATCCGCCTTCAATTGTAAAATGGTTTAGATATACACACCCACCGATGCTTGAAAGAATTAACACAATCGAAGAATCTATGAAAAGTGAATAAAGATTTTGGAGGCATTTAGAGGTATTTCCAAATGCCTCCTTTTTTGATGGTATAATTAAATTACATTACATATGAGTGAGGTTATTTTATGGTGGAAATTATTATACGAAAAGGAAGCTTACTCGTTTTAACTTTTATCATTTTGTTCCAATCATACATATCGAATGATTCAATGGTGTCTTTAATTATTCTACTAACGATCATATTACTCTCTTATTTTTTAGTTCCTTTAGTTAATAAACCAATCATAAATTATTTAATTATCGTTTCAGTTTTCCTAATCTATGTTTTACTAAATCATCATGTAGAATATTTAATCATTTTACTTTGTTTTTTTATGGTGGAAGGTACATTGAATTTGAAGACTCGTGATTTTTATTTTTTTGTTCTATCCATTGTAGTTACATGCATGATTGTTACAGTCTTGAACTACCTATCCTTCACTAGTCTATTGTTGGTTATTCTACTTTCCATATGCGCGGTATTTTTACATCAATCTATTAGTGTAAGCAATGAAAAAAAGGTGTTATATGAACAACTCTTACTACAGTATCGAAAAATAAAAAGATTATCCGTCGAACAAGAGGAACTTGTTCGAGCAGAGGAAAGAACAAAGATTGCACGGGATATGCATGATTCTGTGGGGCATAAATTAACTGCTTTATTAATGCAAATAGAAGTAATGGACCTTCAAAGCGAACATGCAAGTTTACAAAATATTAAACAATTAGCAAGGGATAGTTTAGAAGAAACTCGATCTGCAGTTCGCCAATTAAAAGTTTCAGAAACAAGTGGAATACAATCTGTCATTCAATTAATAAGAAAATTGGAGATGGAGAGTCATTTAATAATAAAATTTACACTCGAAAAAGGAATCTTATCCATTCCCATATCAAATACCCAATCGATTGTTTTATATCGTGTTTTACAAGAATCTTTAACAAATGCAATGAAACACAGCGAATCCAAAGAGGTTGAAGTTCGATTAGCAATGAACTCATTACAACATGTGCAGTTTTCTGTGAAAAATAAAGTGTTTAGTCATTTTCCACTTGTAGAAGGATTCGGTCTTACGAATATGAAAGAAAGACTTCAAGAAATTGGAGGAGATGTACGTATGATTAAAACAGATGACTATTTTGTCGTGGAAGGGACTTTTCCATTAAGGAGAGTTGAGCAATGACAGTACATATTTTACTTGTAGAAGATCAAGCCATTGTACGAAATGGACTAAAAATGATTATTGAACAAGATCCTGAATTTAAAATTGTTGCAGAAGCAAGTGATGGGGTTGAAGCAATTCATCTGTTAGAAAAAGTATATATAGATGTGATCTTAATGGATGTAAGAATGCCAAACATGAACGGGATCGAAGCAACAAAAAAAATTCTCACACGTTACCCAAATATGAAAATCCTCATTTTAACAACCTTTGATGATGAAGAATATGCCTATCAAACGTTAAAGGATGGTGCGATGGGCTTTCTATTAAAATCTTCGGATCCAAAAAAACTACTTTCGTCAATTCGAAGTGTGCTTGATGGTGGTTTAGTATTACAAGAAGATGTAGCAGCTAAATTAATGCCTAAATTATTGCAACAGCAATATAATCCTCATGCTAAACAACAACCCATCCCTTTAACTGAACGTGAACTAGAAATTGTAAAATTAATTGGGGAAGGAAAAACAAATAAAGAGATTGCTGATACGCTGTTTTTATCTATTGGTACAGTAAAAAATTATATTACGAATATTTTACAACAATTAGAGTTACGTGATCGCACGCAAATCGCAATTTTTGCTATTAAAAATGAGATTGTGTAATAGATTCATTGTTTTAGTTGGGGTTGTTTAGAAAGTTAAAGCGTACTTTCTAGACAATCCTTTTATTATGACTTGAGTCATACGGATTGATGACGTAAGTGACTAACTAAAGTAAATACAACTTGGTATCGTATGAATAGAGAGAGGAAAGGATGGCGAAACATGCTTGAAGTTGTAAATCTAACGAAAAATTACAAAAAAGTAAAAGCAGTTGATGGAGTCAATTTTTATATTGAGCCTGGTGAAATTGTTGGGTTACTCGGTCCAAATGGCGCAGGTAAATCAACAACCATTGCAATGATTTCTACATTAATTCCCCCGAGTTCAGGGGATGTACTTTTACAAAATCATAATGTTATGAAGGATCCAGGAAGCTTGCGTAAAATTTTAGGTGTCGTCCCACAGGAAATTGCACTATATGGAGATTTAACTGCGAGAGAAAATTTAGAGTTTTTTGGAAGCATGCACAAAATGCCTAAAAAACGATTAAAGGAACGAATAAATATTGTTCTAAAACAAATTGGGTTAGAAAATGAGCACAAAAAGCTTGTGAAACATTATTCAGGTGGGATGAAAAGACGATTAAATATCGGAGTTGCCCTATTACATGAGCCGCAATACTTAATAATGGATGAACCAACTGTTGGAATAGATCCACAATCCCGAAATCATATTTTAGAAACGGTGAAACAACTAAATCAAGAATTGAAGACGGCTATTATTTACACTAGTCATTATATGGAAGAAGTAGAATACCTTTGTAAACGTATTTACATTATGGATCAAGGTCGGATCATCGCTTCAGGTACGAAAGAAGAAATTAAATCTATTCTTTCTTCAGAAAAAATGATTGTTGTAAAGTTTGATCGTCATTCAAATGCCTATATTCAAGAGTTGATGAATCACCCGTTATTATCAAATTTACAAGTAAAAGATTCAGAAATAAGTTTCACTGTATCAAAAGATACAAATCTATTGCCAGTCTTAATGAACTTATGTGAAAAGCATCAAATTGTGCTCAATAGTTTCCAAGTGGAAGAACCTACATTAGAAGATGTCTTTTTACATTTAACGGGACGCGCTTTGCGTAACTAGGAGGGTACCGCATGTTTTTATCATTAATAAAAAAACAATTTAAAATGTTTCTACGCAGCCCGTCCGAAATATTACTATTGCTTGTCATGCCGATTGGCTTAATCCTAATATTAAGTTTTGCCCTAGGTTCGATTATGAATGGGGAAACGAACTTTGAGAAAATTACGATTGCAGTTGTTCAACATGGGGACGAAGAAAAGGAATTGGAAGAGTTTATAAATGAAACGAGTCAATTAATACCTTTTAACGACATGATGATCCAAAATATTAAATCCATGTTACCTGTATCAACATTAGTTAATAAAGTACTACAAAGTGATGATGCTAAGGAGCTTATATCAGTTACACAACTTGATAGTAAAGATTTAGATAGAGTTAGAGAAAATGGTGAATTTAATACAATCATTGAAATACCAAAAGGTTTTACTACAGAATATTTAAAGTCGGTATTCTTTGAAGGAAAGATCCCTTCATATCAAGTTTACTTGAACGAATCAGAGCAAACGACCTCTATGATAATCCAAAATATATTAGATTTCTATCAGTATCAGTTTTCGTTATTTACCGAGTTAGGAAAGAATGGATTATTAACTGAAGAGATGAATGTCCCAACATTTGAATTATCTTCAGAAATAAAATCGATTGCATCAAAAGAAAAAATTACCTCGAGTGTTTATTATACGTTTAGTATGAGTGTTATGTTTATTTTGTTTCTTGCTGGAACCGTAGCAAGTCAAGCATATTTAGAAAAGGATTCACACATTTTTGATCGTATTTTACTAGCTCAAGTACATCCATTAACCTATTTAGCAAGCATTGTTGTTTCTACGGTTTTATTAACGATCGTGCAAATTGGAATTTTGTTTAAAGTTAGTTACTTCCTATTCAATATTCCTTTCACGAATTGGGTCTATTATTTTTTAATTACGTTTATGGTAGCTCTTGTAATAGGTGGAATCAGTGCTTTACTATCATCATTGAATTTCAGAAGTAATTCGGCAACTGCATCTAACGTATTTTCTAATGCATTTGTTGCAATTTTTTCATTGCTTGGAGGAAGCTTCTTTAATATTAGTAGCATGTCACCTGTTTTAGCACAGTTTGGTTTGTGGACCCCGAATGGTGCAGCACTAGAAGGATATTTACGTTTAGTGCAAGACGATTCGTTTAGTACGATTCAACCGATTATTATCAGGTTAGGGGTATTAGCATTTGGCTTTATTTTGCTAGCGTTTCTGTTGTTCCCGAAAAGAGGTGGAATTGCATGATGGATATTTTAAAAACAAAGTTTTTACTATTATTAAGGCAACCTGCTAGTTTTATCATTCTAACAATAGTCATTTGTGTTTTTGCCTTCATTTTAGGGTTAGGACAACAAGCGAAAGTTCCAATAGCAATTTACTCAGATCTTAAAGAGGATTTAACGATTACTCTTGTCAGTAAATTAAATGAATTTCCGCATTATCAATTTACTGTATACGAGGAAGAAGAAGCGCTAAAAAATGTTGAGGATGGCGAAGTAGACGTTACCATTTATTTAAAAGATAACGGTTTTGATTTAATTACTACGCCAGATTATATGGAAGCGCCAATTTTACAAAACCAATTAAGAACAATGTACGGAAAAATCATGCAAAAAGAAGCAATCGTCAATTCTTATCCGGCAGAACGACAAAATGAGATTGAAAACGTACTAACTAATGGTGAAAAATCACCTAGTTTTACTATTCAATATTCAAATTTCTCAAATGATGCTGACTTTATTTGGGATGCAAAATTACACAGTTTATTTGGTTTTACTTTATATATGGTTATTTATACTGTCGCAAATGGTGTATATCATATTGTGCTTGAAAGAAGAAATAACATATGGGATCGATTAATTACTTCCTCTATTAGTAAAACTCAGCTTTATATTGGCAATTTAGTTTACAGTTTTTTACTCGGCTATCTTCAAATTGCTTTAGTTCTTTCAATTTTTAACTTTGCAGTAGGTGTTAATTTTTATGGAGGTTATCTCAATACACTAATAGTCATAATTCCTTATTTACTTTGTATTGTGGCATTGTCAATTTTCGTTGCTTCTATCTCGAATACTCCTGGTAAATTTAATGCATATATTTCTGTCATTGCAGTTCCATTAGCGATGATTGGTGGAGGATTCTGGCCATTAGAAATTGTTACTTCTGAAGTGATGCAAATGATTTCCTATTTATCTCCAATTCGTTATGGAATGGATTTGTTATATGGTGTAACCATATTTGGAGAATCGTTTGGTGAGCTGATTGAACCAATTAGTGTTTTATTATTTATAGCTGTATTGTTAATGGGGTTAGGAATAAACTTTTTAGAGAAAAAAGAGCAATAGTAAATATCTTAAAGAGAGTATTTAGCTCTCTTTTTTGTCGTTTTAAAGTAAATTTAAAAATACCTTGATTTTGAGAAACCAAATTAGAATAAATCCGTCTCAATTGAAGAATTGTGCTTCTTTTTAATTATAGGAACAAATGATATACTAAAATGCATGAATAAATAACAATTGACTTAGTATAACTACATAAAGAATATCAAGTGTTAATAGACCTTGAAGAAGTAATTCAGTTGATAGTAAAGTAAGCATTGGATTTTATATCCTTATTTGGATGCACAAATTAGTAAGATTTGTGAGCAAAAACTAATGCAAATAATTAAATTAAGTGAAAGGGGGATTCAAATGAGAAAATTGCCGAAAAATAATCGTGCTTCAAGTGTAAAGGCAAAATATCGTGCGAATTTATCTTTTCGTATGAATGTCCTGTTTTTTTCTATCTTTATCTTATTCTCTCTTTTGATTTTTCGTTTAGGTTACTTACAAATCGTCAAAGGAGAAGATTATGTACGCCAACTTGAAAGTAAAGAAGAAATTTCAGTAAACACAAATGTTGCGAGAGGTAGAATTTATGACCGTTATGGCAGAATTTTAGTAGATAATGAACCTGAAAATGCGATTACATATACAAAATTACCTAGTACAACTACTGCTGAAATGCTTAGTATAGCTGAACAGTTAGCAATGTTAATCGAACAACCTATTGATCGAATCACTTATCGTGACAAATTGGATTTTTGGATACTACGTAATAAAGAAGAGGCGTATGCAAAAGTTACAAAAGAGGAAGAAGCTAAGCTTCGAGCAAATGAAGAATTAGATACAAAGGCAATTCAAACGGAAATTGACCGAAGAGTTCGTGATCGTATTACGGATGAGGAATTAGCACAGCTAACAAACCAAGACTTAGAAGTTTTGGCGATTTTTCGTGAAATGAATTCTGGGTATAATTTAACTCCACAAATTATTAAGAATGAGAATGTAACTCCTGAGGAATTTGCCCGTGTCTCTGAGCGTTTATCGAATTTGCCAGGCGTCAACACGACAACCGATTGGAAACGTGTAAAGCTTACTTCTCTTTCAGTATTAGGAAGAACAACTGTACCACAAAAAGGGATACCGTTAACGAGACTAGATTATTTCTTGGCAAGAGACTATTCACGTAATGATCGAGTAGGGGAAAGTTACTTTGAAGCACAATATGAGGAATTGTTACAAGGCAAGAAATCAGTAATAAAAAATATTACCAATAAAAAAGGTGAAGTAGTAGACACAGTCACAACTTATGAAGGTGAGCCTGGTAATGATTTAGTAACGACGATCGATATAGAACTCCAATTAGAAGCAGAACGTATTGTAGAAGAGAAGTTACTTGAATTAAAAGCTACAGGTGGTTCAAAATTATTAGACCGAGCTTTCTTTGTTATGATGAACCCAAATACTGGAGAATTGTTAGCAGTTGTCGGTAAAAAAATCGAAACAGATCCTGAAACTGGTAAAGATTATATTATCGATTATTCCTATGGTGCATTTACAACTGCTTATGAAGCAGGTTCCACTGTGAAAGCTGCAACTTTATTGATGGGTTATAAAGAAGGTGTCATTTCACCTGGTACAAGATTAGTCGACCAACCAATCAAATTATTAAACACAGAACAAAAGAGCTCAATATTCAACCGCTCCGGAGCAATTCCGATGGATGATATTAAAGCATTAGAAAGATCTTCAAACTCATACATGTTCCAAGTAGCAATGTTTTTAGGTGGTACAAAGTATACGTATAACATGCCACTTATAATTAGAGACGACACTTTATTAAGAATGCGTAATGGTTATGCAGAGTTTGGCCTTGGTGTAAATACTGGGGTAGACTTACCTGGTGAGGCTTCAGGGGTTAAAGGTATACCAGATAATCCAGGGGTTGTATTAAACCAAGCAATTGGACAATATGATACTTATACAACACTTCAATTAGCCCAATACATTTCAACTGTTGCAAATGGTGGGTATCGTATACAGCCTCGAATGTTAAAAGAAGTACGTAAACCTTCAGAAGATGGACAAAAGTTAGGGCCATTAGTTGAGGAAGTAACACCGAATGTATTGAATCGTATTTCCAATACAGATGAGGAAATTGATCATGTAAAAAAAGGTCTTCGTCAAGTATATGTAGGTTCTCAAGGGTCTGCGCGTAGTCAATTTAGTGATGCTCCATACACTGCTGCTGGTAAAACAGGAACAGCTGAGGTAGTTTACTATGGACCCCTTCGAGAAGCGTGGAAAACAAATACTGTAAACTTAACGCATGTTGGTTTTGCACCATATGAAAATCCGGAGGTTGCCTATGCTGTTATGATTCCATGGGTAACTACGAATTTTGAATTATATTTGCCACAAAATAACGAAATTGCAAGGGAAATATTGGACTACTATTTCGAACTTAAAAAGAAATATGAAGAAAATGGACTATCTTCATCTACAGTAGAACAAAAAATATTACCGCCAACGACTGACAAGAAAATTGATGAAGAAACAGAAGAACAGGTTATTGAAGAATAATGAAAAAGACTCAAAAGTATTAAAACACTTTTGAGTCTTTTTTTCATTTTAAACTAATTAATGTTTTGATCACGGGCAAAACAATAGCTCTTATATCCCTAATTTTAACTATGAAGTTTACAATCTCTTAACAATTCGTTTATATGCCATCAACAAAATAATTTTATAGTATTCCTTGTAAGATAACTAACTATGAAACTTAGGAGGAAATAAAACATGAAAAAATGGAAGTACTTAACGATGACAGCTATTGTTGGTTCTGCTTTATTATTAGGAGCCTGTGGTTCTAACGAAAATACTGCTTCTGAAAAAGATACACCAACTAAAACAACTGCCTCAGATACAGAAGCTGATGCTGCTCAATTATCAGGTGAAGTTTCTGGTGATGGTTCCTCAACGGTAGCACCAATTACAGAAGCATTAGTAGAAATATATTCTGATGTACAACCAGATGTGAAAGTATCAGCAGGGGTTTCTGGTACAGGTGGCGGATTTGAAAAATTCATCGCGGGTGAGACAGATTTCTCTAACGCATCTCGTCCGATTAAAGATGAAGAGAAATCTGAGTTAGAAAAAGCTGGCATTGATTATACAGAATTCCTTGTTGCTTATGATGGGTTAACAATAGTTCTTAACAAAGAAAACACTTGGGCAACAGATTTAACTGTAGAACAATTACAAAAAATATGGATTGAAGATGGTACAACTAAAAAATGGTCTGATATCGATCCTTCTTGGCCAGATGAAGAAATCCAATTCTTTGCACCAGGAACCGACTCAGGTACTTACGATTATTTCGATGAAGTTATTCTCGATGGTGCAGATTTAGTGAAATCAGCTCAATTATCAGAAGATGATAATGTAATCGTACAAGGTGTTACTGCTGACCCTAATGCAATTGGATTCTTTGGTTATGCTTACTACCTAGAAAACAAAAATACATTAACTCCTGCTAAAGTGAACGGTGTAGAGCCAAATAACGAAACAATCGAATCTGGAGACTATTCACCCCTTTCTCGACCATTATTCGTTTACGCTAAAAACAGTACTCTTAGAGACAATGCAGCATTCTATGATTTTATGAAATTCACACTAGAAAATGCTGGTGACATGGCTGAAGAGGTTGGCTACGTACGCTTACCAGAAGAAATGTACCAAGACGGATTAAAAACTTTAGAAGGTTTACAATAATTTCTCAACCCGTAAGTTGGTTATTAATGTGTGGGGTTGAAAATGCACGCTCACACATTTACTCACGTGTCATAGGAAGGGAGTTTAGATTATGACTTCACAAGGCTTAGGGAAAGGTGAATCGATTCACGATTTAATCGCAAAGTCTCGAAACCGAAAAGCTAAAAAAATCACAGAAAAAGCAATGCCAGCACTATTATTTATCACCGCATTTATTTCCGTGTTAACAACAATTGCAATCGTTTTTACATTAATTTTCGAGACCTTTGAATTTTTTCGGAGAGTATCACTTACAGATTATTTATTTGGTACTGAGTGGTTACCATTCTCAGGAAATAATCCGACTTTCGGTATATTGCCATTAATCCTAGGTACTGTAAAAGTTACTTTAATAGCAGTATTAGTTGCAGTACCAATTGGAATTGCTGCTGCAATTTACTTAAGCGAATATGCGTCTGATAAAGCTCGTCGGGTCATTAAACCAATATTGGAAGTTCTTGCTGGCGTACCAACAATTGTTTATGGGTTTTTCGCTTTAACTTTTGTGACACCCATTTTACAACAATTGATTCCTTCCCTGAAAATCTTCAACGCGCTTAGCCCAGGCATTGTGGTAGGGATTATGATTATTCCTATGATTGCATCATTATCAGAAGATGCAATGAGTTCTGTTCCAAATTCTATTCGAGAAGGTGCACTCGCTCTAGGTGCAACCAAATTTGAAGTCGCAATAAAAGTTATATTACCAGCTGCATTTTCAGGAATCATGTCTTCGATCGTGTTAGCAATTTCCCGTGCTCTAGGTGAGACAATGATTGTTTCCCTTGCAGGTGGAGCATCACCAACTTTTGATTTCAACGTTACTGGTTCAATCCAAACCATGACTGCTTATATTGTTCAAGTATCATCAGGTGATGCAGGATATGGAACAACAATCTACTATTCTATTTATGCAGTAGGTTTTACTCTCTTTATTTTTACATTGATGATGAATTTACTAGCACATTTTATTTTTAAACGCTTCAGAGAGGAGTACTGACCATGAAATACATCGAAGATACGATCGTAATGAAGCGTATGAAAACTCGTATTAATAAAAATAAAGGATGGAAAGTATTTTTCCTAGCTGGTACTTTGTTTGCTTTACTATGTTTAGTCATTCTAGTAATTCGAATTATTATTCAAGGATGGGGCTACCTTGATTGGGATTTCATTACTAATTTTGCATCCCGTACTGCTGAAAGAGCTGGTATTAAAGCTGCTCTTGTAGGTTCAATTTACATGATGTGTATTATTGCACCAGTTTCTATGATATTAGGAGTAGGAACAGCAATTTACTTAGAAGAATACGCAAAGAAAAATAGAATAAGTAATTTTATACGAATGAATATTTCTAACTTAGCAGGTGTACCGTCAATCGTTTTCGGATTATTAGGATTAACTATTTTTGTTCGTACATTTGCTCTAGGTAAAAGTTTACTTGCAGCTGGATTTACAATGAGTTTATTAATCCTTCCTGTGATTATTGTTGCAGCACAAGAAGCCATTCGTGCTGTTCCGAAAGAACAAAGAGAAGCTTCATATGGTATGGGTGCTACAAAATGGCAAACAATTACACGAGTTGTCTTACCTGCAGCTCTTCCAGGTATATTAACAGGAAGTATTTTGGCACTATCTAGAGCAATAGGTGAAACTGCACCATTGGTTGTTATTGGTATTCCAGTCATTTTACGTTTCTTACCAGATGGTCTATTAAGTGAATTTACTACTTTGCCAATGCAAATATATGATTGGGCAAAACGACCACAAGAAGAATTCTTATATGTTGCCTCGGCAGGAATTATTGTTCTCATGTTATTCCTAGTGATCATGAACTCTATTGCAATTGTCATTCGCAATAAGTTCCAAAAACGATATTAAGGAAGTGTGAAAGTGGTACAGAGTATGATAAAAAATGAAAATTCGATTCAACTAAATGTTCAATCGTCAAAAAATCTCAGAGAACAAAAAACTCCATACAAGGAGAAAACTATAGTATTTGGAACAAATCATTTCAATTTATGGTATGGAAATCACCATGCATTGAAGGATATTAATCTAGATATTATTGAAAATGATGTCACTGCCATTATAGGTCCATCTGGCTGTGGAAAATCTACTTATATTAAAGCTTTAAATCGTATGGTAGAGTTAGTTCCAATCGTGAAAACAACTGGGGAAATTATGTATCGTGCTCGAAATATTTTTGAAGCAAATTTTGAGGTGGAAGAATTACGAACTCGTGTAGGGATGGTGTTCCAAAAACCTAACCCATTCCCAAAATCAATCTACGATAATATTGCTTATGGTCCACGCATTCATGGTATTAAAAACAAAAAAGTGCTAGATGAGATTGTAGAAAAATCATTAAGAGGCGCAGCAATCTGGGATGAAGTGAAAGACCGTTTAAATCAAAATGCTTACGGGTTATCGGGTGGTCAACAACAAAGAATATGTATCGCACGATGTCTTGCAATTGAACCTGATGTAATTTTGATGGATGAGCCAACATCAGCTCTTGACCCTATCTCTACATTAAAAGTAGAAGAGTTAATACAAGAGCTAAAAGGAGATTATTCAATTACTATTGTGACACATAATATGCAACAAGCTGCCCGTATTTCTGATAAAACTGCATTTTTCTTAAATGGAGAAGTCGTTGAATTTGATTCTACAGATAAGATTTTTTCTACACCAAGAGATCAACGTACAGAAGATTATATTTCAGGACGTTTTGGTTAATTATTGGAGGGGAGGGGGGATAGGTATGAGCGTTCGTGAACGATTTCAAGCAGAAATCCAATCCGTACAAAAAGAATTTTTAACACTATGTGATCAAAGTATTAGTAGACTAGAAGAAGCATTTACGGCATTAATAAAAAAAGATATTGATTCTGCACAACAAATAGTTAATCGTGATAGTGAAATTAATCGATTTGAAGAGGCAATTAATGATAAGGTGATTTTATTACTTACACGTCAACAACCTGTTGCTACTGATTTGCGTCGATTAATCGTATTATTAAAGGCTGCTTCAGATATGGAACGCGTTGGTGATTATGCTGTAAATATAGCAAAAGAAACGATCCATATAGGTAAGGAACCATTTATTACATCAGTAGAAATGTTAGAAGATATGTGCTTTAAAGCAAGTCAAATGCTAAGAGAAATCGTTCAAGCCTTTGTTGAAGAAAATACGACAAAAGCAAGAGAATTAGCAGAATTAGATGATCAAGTTGATGAAATGTATGGGGACATCATTCAACATTTGATGAAACTTTCGAGTGTGAAGCCTGAAAGTGTTGCTCAAATTACTTATCTATCTTTTATTTGTCGCTATATTGAGCGTTGTGCAGATCTTGCAACCAATATTGCAGAGTACTTACTTTACCTAAAGAAAGGGCAACGATTCGATTTAAATAGATAACAACTCAGGACCTCCTTATGTTATATGAGGAGTTCTTTACTTTTTTGATGTAAATTTGTCAAATTTATTTGAATAGTAAATGTATATAGTTTAAAATATTGTTAATTACATATGAATAGCTATAATGAAAAAGAGTAGTATTATGAAATGGTTCAGAGAGCTAACGGTTGGTGGAAGTTGGCGCATGACATAATATGAATGGGCTTTCTAGCTACTGGTACTGAACTTATAGTAAGTACTAGCGTATGGTTACGTTATAACTGTTAAAGTGGACTAAGACAGTATTCTTTGTTTTAGTCAATGAAGGTGGCACCACGGCTTTTCGTCCTTTGTGATGAAAAGCCTTTTTTATTTGTGCATAAATAGTTGAGATTAGCCTTGAGAGGAGTTAGCTGAGAATGATTAGTAGAGAAAAGCACTTTGTCATCCGAGAAATACAAGGGGATATGATGACACCCATTTCTGTTTTCAGAAGTTTAAAAGGGAATAGGAAGGTATTATTTGAAGCGTCTGCAAAACATGAAGAAAGCGGTCGATATTCGTTTATTGCTGTCAGTCCAATAGCAGAATTAAAAGGAAACAACGAGGCTTATTCGTATTGCTACAAAGACCAACTAGCAGTGACGGAAGAAGGATCTGTGCTTCAAAAGCTTAGAGAAATGATGCCTATTCATGATACTATATTTCCGTTCTCATTTTTCGGTGGTGCCATTGGTTACTTCGGATATGATACGGCATTTTATAATGAAAGAATAGGTGAAACATTACCAGATGAGTTAAATATGCCAGATGTTCACGTCTATTTTTATGATACATTTATTGTATTTGATCATTTATTACAAACAGTATCTATCGCATCGATTGACCTCTTCCAACAGGATCGGACACTTGAGGAAATGAATGAGGAAATTAAAAAGATTGAAGAAGATATTAAAAATGGTTTAACATACCTTGAAGACGAGACGACAACCGTGCAATTCAATCCAACAATTAGTAAAGATAAGTTTATTGGAATGGTTGAAAAAGCAAAAGAGCATATTACTCGCGGTGACATCTTCCAAGTCGTTTTGTCACAAAGATTTGAATCGACATTTCATGGAGATCCATTTTCATTATATAGAAAATTAAGAACGTCAAACCCTTCTCCCTATATGTTCTATCAAGAATTTGACGAATATATTATTTTAGGTACTTCACCTGAAAGCTTAGTAAAGGTAAAGGATCGGATCGTTACGACTAATCCGATCGCAGGTACTAAACCAAGGGGCAAATCGATTGAGGAAGATTTAGAAATTGAACAACTATTGCTACAGGATGAAAAGGAGATTGCAGAGCATCGAATGCTTGTAGACCTTGGAAGAAATGATATTGGACGCGTTAGTAAAATAGGTTCCGTTCAAGTTAGTAAATTTATGTCAATTGAACGTTATAAATATGTCATGCATATTGTTTCAGAAGTGATTGGACAATTAAAAGATGACGTCCATGTAATTGATGTTTTAACATCTTCACTACCGGCTGGAACCGTGTCAGGTGCTCCAAAGATACGAGCAATGCAAATTATTAATGATTTAGAAGATAAAAAGCGCGGTGTTTATGCTGGTGCCATTGGCTATATATCGATTAATGGTAATATGGATCTTGCTCTAGCAATCAGAACGATGATTGTAAAAGACGATAAAGCATATGTCCAAGCAGGAGCAGGAATTGTTTACGATTCTATTGCTGAATCTGAATACTATGAAACATTGAATAAAGCTAAAGCATTATTGGAGGTCAACAGATGATTTTATTAATCGATAATTATGACTCGTTTACCTATAATTTATATCAACAAATCTCAAGTCTAAAAAAGGAAGTAATAGTGGTTCGTAATGATGCGTTAACGATCGATGACATCCGCTCGTTAAATCCAGAAGCAATTGTATTGTCACCAGGGCCAGGAACTCCAAAAGAAGCCGGAATAACAGTTGATGTGGTAAGAAAATTATATAAAGAGTTCCCAATCCTCGGTATATGCTTAGGGCATCAATCAATCGGTGAAGCATTTGGTGGGGAAATCGTCAGAGCGAAAAATATTATGCATGGTAAACTTTCGACATTGTCTTATGAGCGAAAAGGGTTATTTAGTCGGTTAAATGGCGAAGTTGCTGTAATGCGATATCACTCATTAATAATAGAACCCTCCACTTTACATGAAGATTTAGAAGTGATTGCAACATCATCGGATGATCAAGAAATTATGGCTATACAGCATAAGCAATATCCGGTTTATGGATTACAATTTCATCCTGAATCGATTGGAACAGAAACAGGAACAAAAATGATTGAAACATTCCTTAACCAAATTTCATTGATACGAAATTAGACTAAAAAAACGCTTGGGGCTGTGAACTGCACACCCCAAGCGTTTTATAAGTATTGTTCAATTTCTTTTTCAAACTTTGATGGTTTATCTGTTGGTGCAAATCTTTTAACAACATTCCCATCACGGTCTATTAAGAATTTGGTAAAGTTCCACTTAACGTTTTTCCCAAGTACACCTTTTGTATGTTCGGTTAAATATTTGAATAAGGGGTGAGCTTGTTCTCCATTTACTTTTACTAAATCATGCATTGGAAATGACACACCATAAGTTAAACGGCAAGCGTCTGCAGCTTCACTCCCGGTAGATAATTCTTGTTTAAATTGATCAGAAGGAAAACCTAATATTTCAAAATCTTTGTCTTTATACTTTTTATATAAATCTTCTAATTCGTTGAATTGCCCTGCTAAACCACATTTCGTAGCTGTGTTGACAACAAGTAATACTTTTTCTTTGTACCGTTCTAAAGAATAGGGTACACCGTTTTCAGAAGTGACTTCAAAATCATAAATATTCATTCTATCCCTCTTTTACTTTTAGTATTGCAAATGGTCTTCAAGCTTCGATTGAGCTTTATGATTTAATACTAAAAGTATAACAGTAAACATGAAGGAAGTAATTAAAAACGCACTAATGAAACCTATCACACCATTCCAGCCCCACAGTGACCAAAAAATACCCCCAGTCGTACCACCAACACTTGAGCCAAAATAATAAGCAAACAAATAGAGGGAGGATGCTTGAGCCTTATTCTTTTTAGCGCGGAAACTTACCCAACCACTTGCGATGGAATGAGATCCGAAAAATCCGAATGTAAAAATAACAATACCTATTATTTTGAGTACAAGGCTAACATTAAGAGTAATCATTGCACCTGTGAACATAATGACAATCCCCGAAATTAATACCTTTTGTCTACCAAACTTATCTGATAGATTTCCAAACCAAGCAGAACTAAAAGTACCGACTAAATATACAATAAAGATCCATCCTACAATTCCTGCACTTAAATTGTAAGGTGATCCAACTAATTGATAACTAATGTAATTATATAAAGTAACGAAACTACCCATTAATGTAAAAGCAATTCCAAATAAACATATTAAACCAGGGTCCTTCAGATGCGAAAATAAAGACTTCGATAAACCCTTGAATTCTAGTTTTCTTGGAATAAAGTTTTTAGATTCC
Source organism: Ureibacillus sp. (assembly GCA_035556295.1). Lineage (GTDB taxonomy): Bacteria > Bacillota > Bacilli > Bacillales_A > Planococcaceae > Ureibacillus. The sequence continues at coordinate 45,018 of DATMFE010000084.1, read as the reverse complement.
GGTAATGCCCAAACGAAATAAAAGGAAACGAATAAGCTTAAGACACCTATTATGATCATTCCTGTTTGCCAACTAAAGAGGTCCGTCATTGTACCCATAATAACACGACCTGAAAGTCCACCAATTGAGTTCCCACTAATATATAGTCCCATAGCAATACCTAAACTTGCTGGATCTACTTCTTCACCTAAATAAGCCATCGCAATTGCAGGAATTCCTGCAAAAACAAATCCTTGGACCATGCGAAGAAGTAATAACATTTCAAACGTTGGTGCAAATGCTAGTGCAATCGTTATAAAAGATGCTGCAAAAATGGAAAACGTCATCAGTCGTTTACGCCCCCATGCTTCTGATAGGGAACCAAATAATATTAAACTGATTGATAGTACACCTGTGGCCATTGAAAGAGACAAACTAGCAATGGTAGGTGAAACTCCGAATTCTTTAGAAAATTGGGGAAATAATGGTTGTGTAATATATAAATTTGCAAAAACAATAAATGCAGCAGCAAACAAAGCTAGGTTAGCTAATGTAAAATCTTTTGTTCCTTTTTTCAAATAGGTCATGTAAATCCGCCTCAAATTAAGTTTTGACATTTTTTTGAACAATGTCGCTGAGTTCATTATAATAAGAGTAGACATATAATCAAAATTGATTGTTTTTATACGTCTTATAATATTTTGTTATAAGGAGTCGTAAGATGGATTTTACTTCACTTGTTTATTTTCAAACTGTAGCTAAATATGAAAATATGTCCAGAGCTTCAGAGCAATTGCATATCTCTCAACCTGCATTAAGTAAATCCATTTCACTTTTAGAAGAAAGTCTAGGAGTCCATTTATTTGATAGATATGGCAGATCCATTAAATTAAATCGCTATGGGAAGTTTTTTTTAGAACGTACAGAAATAATATTAAAAGAATATGAACGTATGAGAGAAGACCTTCAAAGTATGGTAGCACCTGGATTTGGAGAAGTTTCATTAGGTTTTATGCATACGCTTGGTTTAGAAGTGATTCCTTTACTAATGACGGATGTAAAGAAAGTTTTTCCAAAGATGAAGTTTCAATTAACTCAAAGCAATTCCAGTGTTCTAATGAACAAATTAGAAAATGGAGAGTTGGATCTTTGTCTAATTTCCTCATTGGAAACAAACAGTGACGTTATGTGGGAGAAGCTTTGGGATGAAGAATTATTTTTAATAGTTCCAGAAAAACATTCATTAAGTCATAAAAAAAGCGTTAAAGTTCATGAATTTGCACAATACCCATTTATATCTATTAAAAAGGGGAATTCATTAAGACAATCTGTCGATGAGTTATTTAAAAATGAAGGATATCATTTAAATGTAGCATTCGAAGGGGAAGAAGTTCACACTGTAGCAGGATTAGTTGAAAGTGGATTAGGTGTTTCACTAATTCCAAAAATAAAAGGAATTGAACAATACAAATTACACCTTATTCATGTGGACTCAAAGGAATGTAGACGGGAAATTGGTCTTGCTTATGTTGAACATAGATATTTAAGTGAGGCGACAATCCGATTTGCAGATTATATTCGCACCTATTTTAACAGGAACAAAAAATAGGTTAGTGAAAATACTAACCTATTTTTTCCCAGTGATAATATTTGCGATTTCTTCAATTGTCATGGATGAATTTAAATCAAATTGTCCGATTTGAATATATTTAGCGTATTCAGGTTTAGCTAAAAATAACTCCATTTCTAAACCATTTTGTACAATTCCAAAGTCTTCAAGTTTTTTTCCGATATCATAAGCTGTTAATCCAGAATATATATGTAATGTCGCTTTGACTACATCTTTTGAAGAATCTTCTTCGGTTGGTTGAGTTTTTTCTTCAGTTGAAATTGTTACATCATCTCTCGAATTTGTTGATTCTTCAATTGTTTCATTAGATGGGTTGGTTTGAAGTTTAGAAAGTTCTTCATTTGCTACTTTTAATTGCTGTTCTAAAGCTGCTATTTTTTGTTCGTATTCTTTTTCATTAATTGAAACAGTATTTGCATGACCAAACTTATCAATTAATAATAGGCTTGCCCCAATGAGGAAGCAGGCAATTCCGAATGCACGTATAGAGGATTTAATCATTTGTAACCTCTCCATTATTTATTGTTGAGTATGTCGAGTATTTGTTCCTCAGACAGTGTTGATAACTTACGGATTTCAGAAAGAGAATATCCTTGCTTATTTAGTTCAATTACTTGTCGAACTAATATTTCATTAATTGGTTTTTTCTTTTTTTGTACATTTTGCATTGATTGATTCGAACTGGTTTGTTCATTCTTTAATGTGTTATTAAATGAAGTGTGCGTTGAAGGTGATTTAACTTGAAAACTTGGATCAAGTAGTAGTTCTTCTTCAACAACTTTTAGTCTGCGTTTTATCGCATTCGTTTCTTGGTATATACTAATAGAAAGTTCTTCTACATCATTTTCTATTTTCTTTGTAGAATCTTTGAGGAAAAAAGATAGTATCATACAAAGAATACCTATAATCATTAAAATGATTGAAAAATCCACTGTACTTCCTCCACGCCTTATAAGTTTTAAACTATTTTAACATAAGAAAAGTTAATAATAAATCATAGTAGATTTTTTTTCTGTTTATGATATAATGGGTTAGTCGTATAAATCATGCTCAAAAAAACAACTTTTTATATAGAGTGGGAGGGTTAATGATGCGCGTTAACATTACATTAGCTTGCACTGATTGCGGTGAACGTAATTACATTTCTAAAAAGAACAAACGTAACAATCCAGAACGTCTTGAACTTAAAAAATACTGCTCACGCGAGAAGAAAGTTACTCTTCACCGCGAAACAAAATAAGTTTTTGCGTCATTGCCAAAACCACTCGAGGTTTTGGCTTTTTGCTTTTATATACATAAATTTGGGGGGGTGATTTTCAAATGGATAAGAAAGAAATACGTAATGATATAAAATCAGCACTAGCAAGTTTACCATCTGATCAATATACTGGGTTTTCAAAAGTAATACTAGATAAACTTTTTAAAGAATCTACTATAATAAACGGTAAAACCATCGCTATTACAATTTCGAATTGGCCGGAACTTGAAACTTCGTTCATAATTGACAGACTTTGGAGACTAGGTAAAAGAGTAGTTGTCCCAAAATGTAACCCAAAGGATCGTTCAATGCAGTTTTATGAATTGACCTCCTTCAACCAGCTAGAAACTGTTTATATGAATTTGCGTGAACCAGATCCAGAGAAAACACTTCCCATTTCATCTGAAAATATAGATTGTCTTATTGTACCAGGAGTTGTTTATGATCTGACTGGTTACCGTATTGGTTTTGGTGGTGGATATTACGACCGATATTTAGTAAATTATACAGGAGCACGGATTTCGTTAGCGTTTGATTTACAAGTTATTCAAAAGGTACCACGTGAATCACACGATATTCCTGTTGATCTAATTTTAACTGAAAAAAGAAGAATTGATTGTTTGGTGTATCGAAAGGAGTCTTCTCAATGAAATCAATGATTGACATATATGATTTACTAAAACGATATGGCACATTCATCTATACAGGTGATCGAATAGGGGATTTAGTTTTAATGGAGGATGAAATACGTGAACTTTATAAATCACAAGTGCTAGATGTAAAAGACTTTCAAACTGCAATTTTAATCCTTCGTCAAGAAGCAACTAAACTTAAGCCAAAAAATAAATAAATTTAATATCAGATAATTTGGAATTTCATTTTTTTGGTTATTATAGTAGAAAACAGTGGAAAATTCACTGTTTTCTTTTTTGTGAGATGGTGTATTTGAGATTATTGGAGTCAGGTTTGAATTGTACCAGATTATTGGAACCTTTTACTAATTGATATCGTTTAGATAAAGGTGGAAAAACTGTAAAAATTCATAAGTTTACATTAATTTTCTGTAAATTCCGTGTACTGATTATCCTATTGCATTAAAGGAAAATAAATATTATGATAAATTTTGTCTTTCCAATTGAATGTAAATTTAATGGGAATTATTTATTTAAAATGGAAAATATTTACTTAAAATTAGAAAGGATGATTAGCAAATGAAGTCCATTAAGTGGCCGAAACATGCCATATTATTAATAGCCATTCTTGCTACTTGGATTAAAACCGCAATCACCTATCATACAAGTTTTGAAATCGATATTGAAAATCCGATGCAGGAGTTTATTCTTATTATTAATCCGTTAAGCTTCTTGTTATTCGCATATGGAATTTCCTTGTTCTTTAATTCTCAAAAAGTGAAAAATAGTTATTTAATTATTGTAAGTATCTTAATGTCAATTGTACTTTATGCAAACGTAGCATTTTATCGTTTCTATAATGACTTTATTACCTTACCAGTACTTTCCCAAACCGAAAATATGGGACAACTGGGATCATCCATTTCAGAGATTGTAAATTGGTATGACTTTTTATTCTTTATAGATGTTATTGTATTAATCATGGCTATGTTTATTGTCCCGAATATAGAACATAAAGTGACACTCCGAAAAAATGTTCGCCGGGCATACTTTGTTGTTGCATTAGCTATAACATTCTTAAATTTAGGTTTAGCAGAGGCGGAAAGACCGCAACTATTAACTCGAAGCTTTGACCGAGAAATACTCGTGAAAAATATAGGCACATATAATTATCATTTGTATGATTTTTATATTCAGTCAAAATCATCTGCCCAACGTGCACTTGCTACTGGTAGTGAGCTAGTTGAAGTGAATAACTATGTTCAAGCGAATCAAGCACCTGCTAATGAAGAGATGTTTGGGAAGTACGCAGGTCGTAATGTGATAATAGTTCAATTAGAATCATTGCAAAACTTTGTAATTAATAGTGAAATGAATGGTGAAGTAGTAACCCCGTTCTTAAATTCTTTAACAAACGATCCAGATACGTATTATTTTAGCGATTTTTATCATCAAACAAGTCTTGGTAAAACGAGTGATGCTGAGTTTTTAGTTGAAAACTCTTTATATGGATTAGGTCGTGGAGCTGTTTTCTTTACCCACGCAGGTAATACTTATAATTCAATGGCTGAAAAACTTGGGGAAAATGGCTATTTTACAAACGTTATGCACTCAAATAACGACTCTTTCTGGAATCGTGATATGATGTATAAATCGTTAAATATAGAAAAATTCTATGATGTGAATTCATATTCAGTATCAGATGAAAACTCAGTTAACTGGGGACTTAAGGATACGCCATTCTTAGAGCAATCAGCAGAACTTATGACAGAAATGCCGCAACCGTTTTATTCAAGAATGATTACTTTAACAAATCACTATCCATTTTATTTAGATGAAGAAGATCAAATGATTCCTGAGTACACTTCTAACTCTGGAACATTAAATCGATATTTTCAAACTGTTCGCTATTTAGATGAATCATTAAAAGTATTCTTTGAGCAATTAAAAGAAAAAGGTTTGTATGATAATTCAATTATCATCATGTATGGTGATCATTATGGAATATCTGAAAACCATAACAAAGCGATGGCTATGTATTTAGATAAAGAAGAAATTACACCTTACGACACTGCATTATTACAATCTGTCCCATTATTTATTCATATCCCTGGATCTGGGGATGGAGGCGTAGTAGAAGAAACAGCAGGCCAAATTGATTTAAGACCAACAATCCTACACTTACTTGGTATCGATACATCGAATGACATGCAATTTGGTGCTGATTTATTCTCCGATGAACATGAAGAGTTTGTAATTTTCCGCGATGGTACTTTTGTAACAGATAAACTGATCTATACTACAGAGACTTGTTACGAACGTCCAACTGGAGAAGAAGTTGATATGGCAGCTTGTCAACCGTATATAGATCGAGCTCAAAATGAGCTAAGTTACTCTGATAAAATTATTAATGGTGATTTATTACGCTTTTATGATGAAGATACAGGTAATTTAATACAAGATGCAGATGCATCTCAATAAAACAGTAAGCGGCTAGCCTAATGACTAGCCGCTTTTAATATTCATTCTTAAAAATGCAAAAGAAAAAAGAACGACCCAAAAATTTGAGACGTTCTTCATTCCATAAATTAATGATGTGTTGGTGGATAGCCTTGATTTAGAACAGTCATTACTACAAACCATCCAAAAATCGCAAATGAAGCGACACCGAAAAGTAGCGCAAGGACATTCTTGTTACGAATTGATTTGAACGCGCTTACTAGAGATAAAATTGCGATTAAAGCGAAAATAACCATTAATAAGTTCATTAAACTAGACACTCCTTTCGACATCAGAAAATGAATGTCGGTAAACAATATTCCTTCTTTATTGTAAAGCAACCAGATAGTTTTGTCGAGAATAAATCTTGACGTTTGTTTGAACACTTGATGTTATTTTTCGTAGAGAACAGTATACTATTTATGAGGTGATCACGTTGTTAAATGTAAAAGTATATTCATTAGGACCTATTCAAACGAATTGCTACATTGTCAGTAATAAGAAAAAAGAATGTCTTATATTTGACCCAGGGGAAGAAGCAACAAAAATAATTAAGGAAATACGTGTTAATCAATATAAACCATTAGGGATTTTCCTAACCCATACTCACTTTGATCATATAGGGGCAGTAGATGCCATTCGAGAAATTTTTGAATTGCCGTTATATGTTCATGAAAAGGAGGTTAGCTGGCTAAAAGATCCTATGAAGAATGGTTCAGGACGATATGCTGAACTACCAAATTATATCGTTAATTTACCCGAAGAAGAGCATATTATTCGCAAAGAACAAAAATTTATTATAGGCGAATTTGAATTTAACGCAATATTTACTCCTGGGCACTCACCAGGAAGTATTTCATATATTTTTGAACAAGATGGTTTTGCAATTGTAGGTGATACGTTATTTGAACGAAGTATTGGAAGAACTGATTTACTTGGTGGGTCTCAAGAAACTTTGTTAAAATCCATTCATAATAAATTATTAACTCTTCCTGAAGATACAATTATTTATCCTGGACATGGCTCTTATACAACGCCTGAAGCTGAGATGGAGATGAATCCTTTTCTGAACGGAATTTAACATGATGAGGAAATGAAAAAAACACCGTTTGCATTGAAGCAACGGTGTTTTTAATTTGAAATTAATGATGACCTGCACCAGGTACGTGAATGAACGTTGTATAGTACGTAAATCCTGCCCAGAAGACAGTTAAGTACGCGCCAAAAATGTACATGTACATTCTTTCAGAAAGGTTTAAGAAGCCTAATAATAAAAATAATCCTGTATTACCTATGAATAATAGCGAAACCTCGTTCATACCTCCGAGATAGAAGAAAACGGCAAATATACCTGTAAACCAAGCCATAACTTTATACATGTTAGCCATGAAGAATCCCCTCCTTTTGCCATGCGACACAATTATCTCACGTTTTATTATAAATGATTTTGAACAATAATGTAAACTCATACTTTTAATAGTTTGTGACAATCAAGTGGAAATTATAATATTATTGTGAAACTTTTATACTTATTTTATATTGGCAGTTCGAACAACTATTCAACATACTATCAGTTTGAAGGAATTGACTGTTTGGGAATAATACATCAATATGCCCTTTTAAATAGGATTCATGGCAAGAACAAACAATCTGTGCATTACCTTCTAATTGATTCGTAAATGGACAGTTATAAATTGAGAAAATTACTTGTTTTGTTTCATCATTTTCAATAACTGTTGGAACATAACCAATTTGGTAGGAAACTTTTGAGAGTAAGTTTATTTTTTCCTCAAAAGTTAATGAGTGTTTTATGTTTCCAACTAAGGAAGCCATTTCATTAACACCATCTTGATAACTAATGGATTTTAGACTTTCGATTGCAGAATCTCCAACTGATGAAATAAACTCAAGCGACCATTTTAACAATCTGTCATGATCCCTTTTTGGAAAACTAATCACAATCCCATCTTTGGTTGCATGATAAACTCTTCCAGGACGTCCGCCTTTACCAGATTTAGCGTATTCTGCTTGAACAATCCCTATTTCACTTAATTTAGTCAAATGAAGCCGTGAAACATTTGGATGTATGTTAAATTCATCTGCAATATCTTGCACTGTAAATTGCTTTTGATGTTGTAACATGTATTGATAAATATGATAACGTGTTTCATCAGCTAGTGTGCTCATTACTTTTAAATTATTCATTTCTAGATCACCTCAATTTCATAAGCTATACTATTTCTATTTTAGCTTTTCTCAAAATGAAATGATAGATAATTTGAATAATATATTTCAATTATAGAAATATTTTCAAATAAGAAATTTGAGTGAAAATAGTTGGATTTTATAAGTTTTTAGTAGGGAAATTATTGTTTGATATACTTTATCTTCGTTAAAAAAATATATTACGAAAAAGCATTTTCCTTTTAATAAATTCTATTTATACTATTGCTAAATATTAGCGGTCAAAAATATCAATCAGGAGAGGTGTTGAAATGTGAATGTTGAACTGGTAATCGAAAATAGGAGTGAACAGCTTCTTGTCAAAGCGATTATGTTTGGTGCATCTGATATTCACGTTGTTCCGACTAGCAATAATTATTCTATTCATTTTCGTAAGTACGGAAAGTTATTTAACGCTGGTGATATTACTTTAGATTTAGGGACAAGAATGATTTCTTATTTTAAATTTCTTTCATCGTTAGATATAAGTGAAAAGAGAAAACCACAAAGTGGCTCTTTTCAAAAGGAAATCCAACAAAAGAGTTACTCTTTTCGTGTTTCTACATTGCCTTCAGTCTTTCAGAAGGAAAGCCTCGTGATTCGTTTAATGTTGCAAAATGCAACTCATCCAATATCCACTCTTTGTTATAACCAAAAGTCAGCTGATAAATTAATTAACCTAATCTCAAATAGACAAGGATTGTTATTATTTTGCGGTGCTACAGGTTCTGGGAAAACGACATCCATGTACTCGTTGATTAACTATAGCAGCCAGACATTATCACGTCATGTTATTTCGTTGGAGGATCCCGTCGAAAATAGTCAGGAACATTTACTTCAAATTCAGGTCAATGAACGGGCAGGGGTTACTTATGCTGCTGGTTTAAAAGCAATTTTAAGACATTCACCTGATGTAATTATGATAGGAGAAATTAGAGATCACGAAACGGCGAAGATTGCAATTGAAGCTGCATTAACTGGACACTTAGTGCTTTCTACCATCCATGCGAAAGACTCTGTAAACTGTATTTATCGATTAATGGATTTGGGGATTACAATAGAAGAAATCAGACAAGCATTAGTGGGAATTGTAGCTCAATGTTTAGTTCAAGTGGAACAAGATAGACGAAAAGCTTTATATGAAATTTTGAGTGATAGTTTTCTCTATGAAGCAATATTAACAACGATGCGTGGTGAAGCTTATCAATTACCGAAGGTTGAAACGTTATTATATCAACTGCAAACAATTGGGGTGGAAAAACAATTTGCTTCAAAAAGTATTTAATCGATATGTACCTAGAAAAAAGGAAAAAATAAAACAGCTTCCTTCATTATTGGATCGTATAAGCACCTTACTAAGTGAAGGATATACATTTTCTGATTCGATTCATATGTTATTGCCTTACCATGTAGATAATCATCAATATTGGCACAGGATAGTTGAAGAAAAATTGCGTAATGGTGAAAACATAATAACTATTTTTAAAAGTTTTTCTATCCCCGAGCATTATTTAATCTCTATTCAAATAGCTGAAGCGAATGGTGATTTGGCTAAAACATTACGAATGATTGGTAAACAAATGGATTTTCATGAAAAAATGAAAAAGAAGCTAAGTAAGATTCTTATTTATCCAGTATTTTTGATCCTCTTTTTAATATCAATTTTCGTAGGATTTAGAACTTACTTTATGCCGAACATAGAACAAATTGTCAATTCACGTACACCTAGTAGCGATTCAACTTTTGCTGTTTCTAATATAATCGTATATTTCCCCGAAATAACAATATTAAGCCTGCTCATCATTACGATACTAGTTATCCTCATTTTTTTATTGATTAAAAAGCAATCAATTACTTATCAAATGAAAATATTTACAACCATGCCGATTATTAGGTACTTTTTTAAAATGCACTTAACAAAGCAGTTTTCTAGAATAATAGGAAGTTTGCTTATTGGTGGGTTTTCGTTACAACAGACATTAGAAATCTTAAAAGAACAGCGTTTAAACAAATATTTAGAATTTGTAGCTGTGAACATTGAAAAAAGAATTATTTTTGGTGACTCCTTATCAATTGCAGTACAAACTTCTGGATATTTCTTTCCTAAATTTCAAGAATTTATTAGGCATGGAGAAAAAAGTGGGTATCTAGGAAGAGAAATGATCATATATAGCGATTTATTAGATGAAAAACAACAATCACTTTTAAAAACTGCAATTACTTTCGTACAACCACTATTTTTTATCATCATTGCATTATCCATAATTGCTGCTTATTTAAGTATTCTACTTCCAATGTATAACATAATCGAAATTATTTAATAAAGGAGAGGTTATTCGATGGTTAAAAATCAAAGGGGATTTACTCTAGTTGAGATGTTAATTGTTCTATTAATTATTTCAGTATTAATTATTATTACAATCCCAAATGTAACAAAACATTTTGCCTCTATAGATGAAAAAGGGTGTGATGCTTTTGTGACAATGGTGCAAGGTCAAGTGGAGGCATACAAAATCGATCATAATCGTTTTCCAACAATAGACGACTTAGTTAGAGAAAAGTATTTAAGAGATGGCGAAAATTCTTGCCCTAATGGACAGCCGGTTATTATTGATGCGAATGGTGAAGTAAGTGCTGTTACTAAGGAAGGGATAACTGAAAATGAGGGTAGTGGTGTAGAAGGTTGAGACATTTATTGAAAGATCAGAGGGGTTTTACTCTAATAGAAATGCTATTTGTATTATTAATCCTGGTGATCGTTTCTTCGATAACGTCCCAAATCTCATTAAAAACATTTGAAAGAAGTGCAATTGATCAATTTATCGTACAGGTTTCAATAGATATTCAAAGGATGCAAACATTGGCAATGCAAAAGGGGATTCATACTACAATCGTGTTTAATTCAGATAATACGTACAAAGGGTATGTACAAAATGATTATTATTATCCTGAAATTGAGAAGAAGTTCCCTGAAGGGATTCGACTAGATATTTTAGGAAGTAATTTAAAAAGAATTACATTTAATAATCAAGGTGATATTGCTGACTTTGGGCGAATTAAGTTCTTCACACCTTATGGTGAGCGAGAAATTATTGTAAATATTGAGAAAGGGAGGTTAAGAATAAATGGACAATAAAGGGATTTCATTTGTTGAAACTTTATTAACTTTGGTCATCATTCTTACTCTAACTGGCTCATTAATACCGCTTAGTTTTAAGCAGCAACAATCATTATTTTTGAAAGAAATTGATTTACATTCATCACAGGTTGCCTATAATGCTGCCAAACAAATAGTATATGCAGGGTCGAACTCCGGTACTGAGACAATTGATAATACCATATATCATTGGTCATTTGATGGAAGAAAGCTATGCGTCAGTTATGAATTATTTGAAAAGGATGAAAATAAGTGTTTTACGGAAGAAGGGGTCTTATAAAAAATGGATATACATTACTTGATGCACTTTATCACTTGGTAGTGTTTATACTTTTTTCACAATTATTGATCATGGTTTTTATTTGGATTCAAAAACAAAATGATACTTTTTTAACAGATGAACAGATAAAATGGGAGCTATTTGTAAATGACTTTCAAAGTTATTTAGAAAATGTAAAAGATATAAAAGTATCTGGGTATGACGATAAAATTGAGATTACATATTTCAATGTTAAAGATAGTGTCCAAATTGGTCAATTACGAGACGTTATTCGAAAACAAGTAGATTTTGCCGGAAATGTTCAAATGCTGATTGGTATTCAGAATTTAAAATTTGAATTGCTTGATCAAATGTTAAGTATGACTGTTAAATTTCCAAGCGGATTAGTAAAGGAGAGAACGTTTTTTGTTCAAATACATCAAGAATGAAAAGGGTAGTAGTTTTTTGCTAGCAATTATACTATTGTTTGTTTCTCTTACATTTATTGGCTATTACATACAGTCATTTCAATCCCAAATAAAAATTTATAATTCATTGGAATTCGTCAATGTTCGTGCTACGATAAGCTTACTAGCAGAAATAAATAGTAAATAAGTCTTTTGTAGCAAAGTAGGTGGAAATATGCGGAAAATATATTTAGTCGGATTTATGGGTTGTGGGAAAAGTGTGATTGGACGAAGATTAAGCTATTTCCTGAAAATTCCTTATTACGATATGGATCGTGAAATTGTGAGACAGCAGGGGATGTCGATTCCTGAAATTTTTGAAAAATATGGTGAGGATTATTTTAGAAAAATTGAAACTGATTTTTTGCGTAACTTTCGTGACGAAGCTTGTATCATCTCTACAGGCGGTGGTGTTGCAGTCAATGATGAGAATCGTAAAATTATGCGTAAATCAGGATTAGTATTCTTTCTAGACGCTAATTTCGAAGATATTTATAAAAGAATTAAAAATGATAAAAATCGACCAATCGCACAAAAATCAACAAAACTTGAGCTAGAGCAGTTGTACTTTCATCGAAGGAAATTTTATCGCTTGGCTGGGCATATAAGAGTATTAACCGAAAATAGAAGTATAAAACAAATTGTAGAATATGTTGCTTTCCAAGTGAATCGACTTAAAGGCGAATGAAACTAATTGATATATTATAAACGTTCGGATTTTAATGCTGTTTTAAAAAAATATTGTCTTTTTACTTTGGGTAATGTTAGGATATAGACTAGAAGCAGTATTGTACATTGAATATTAAATATTGTGCGGATGAATGTACGTGGAGAGAACGTGAACATAATTATGCTTGTATTATTTGCATAATTCTTCCAATGGATATCTACTTATATAATATTATGATTATGCTTTGTGAGTCCTGAAGAAGAAACTTTGATAAACGTCGCCGAAGGAGCAAGTAGAGTAATCTATGAATCTCTCAGGCAAAAAGACTCGTACAGGACGCGTCTCTGGAGAGTGCTGTTATTATTTGCTCTAAATTGAATGAATATTGAATTAAATCAAATTACAGTTGAATAAAAAAACAGCCACCAAAGGGGAAAGCCTATTAATTTATAAATGAGTTTTATAGGTGTAACTTTCAGGTGCAAGGACAGAGGATTCCTCAAATACTGAGGGATTCTTCTGTCCTTTTTTTGTGGTCCCTCAAATAAAATTCGAAGTAATTAGTGAAAAGGGGAGATATTATGGAAGCCAAATTAAAGCGAACACCATTATTTGAAGAGTATGCTAAATATGGTGGGAAAACGATCGATTTTGGTGGTTGGGAATTACCTGTACAATTCTCATCTATTAAAGAAGAACATGATGCTGTTCGTCATCGCGCTGGATTATTTGATGTTTCACACATGGGTGAAATTTTTGTAGAAGGAAAAGATGCGCTAAATTACTTACAAAAGCTGTTATCAAATGATATTTCAAAAATTCCAGTTGGTGGCGCGCAATACAATGCTATGTGCTACGAAAATGGCGGTGTCGTTGATGACCTAATCGTCTACTTCCTAGGTGAAGATAGATATTTATTATGTGTTAATGCAGCTAATATCGAAAAAGATTTTGAATGGATGTTAAGTCAATCAGAAGGTGAAGTTGCAATAACAAACCAATCAAATGAGTTTGCACAAATCGCATTACAAGGACCACTAGCTGAACAAGTTCTTCAAACCCTTACAGAAACTAATCTCTCTAAGATAAAATCGTTTAAATTTAAAGATAACGTTGATGTTGCAGGAAATAGTGTACTGGTTTCTCGCAGCGGATACACTGGCGAAGATGGTTTTGAGCTGTATGGTGCTCCGAATGCAATTATTGATTTGTGGAACAAAATTTTAGATGCTGGAAAAGAGCAAGGCGTTGTTCCAGCAGGGTTAGGTGCTCGTGACACTCTTAGATTTGAAGCTGGTCTACCACTTTATGGTCAAGAGTTATCAAAGGATATTTCTCCACTAGAAGCTGGGATTGGCTTTGCTGTGAAGTTGCAAAAGACAATTGATTTTAACGGAAAAAAAGCTCTAATTGCTCAAAAGGAATCTGGATTGCCACGTAAAATCGTTGGGGTTGAAATGATTGATAAAGGAATTCCTCGTCACGGTTATAAAGTATATAAAGATGGAGTAGAGATTGGTGAAATTACAACAGGTACACAACTACCATCTACAAAACGTAATGTCGGTTATGCATTGATTGACTCTAACTATTCAGAACTAGAGACTGAATTAGAAATTGAAATACGAAATAAAAAATTGAAATCAAAAGTTGTAGCAACACCTTTTTATAAACGCTCAAAATAAAAGGAAAAGAGGGTATTCAAAAACATGAAACATCGATATCTTCCAATGACGGAAACTGATAAAAAAGAAATGTTAGAGACGATTGGAATCGAAAGTATTGATGAATTATTTTCAGATATTCCTGAAAAAGTTCGTTTTAAAGGTTCATTAAATATTCCAGAGGCAAAATCAGAGTCTGCTTTATTAAAAGAATTAAAACAACTTGCTTCTAAAAATAGTGATACAGATACAAATGTATCGTTCTTGGGTGCTGGTATTTATAATCACTATAAACCTATTATCGTAGACCACGTGATTTCTAGATCTGAATTTTATACTGCCTATACACCATACCAACCAGAAATCTCACAAGGTGAGTTACAAGCAATTTTTGAGTTTCAAACAATGATTGCCGAATTAACAGGTATGGATCTAGCCAACTCATCTATGTACGATGGTGGTACGTCATTAGCTGAAGCTGGAATGTTAGCAGCAGGACATACAAAACGTAAAAAATTATTAGTCTCTAATGCTATTCATCCTGAATACCGTGATGTAGTTGCAACTTATGCATATGGCCAATCAATTGAAATCGTAACAATACCTACTAAAGATGGCGTAACAGACATCGAAGCACTAAAAACATTATTAGATGAAAATACAGCGGCAGTAATGGTACAATATCCTAACTTCTTCGGTCAAGTAGAAGATGTTAAAACAATTGGTGACCTAACACATGAAGTAAAAGGGTTATTTATCGTCTCTTCTAATCCATTGGCATTAGGTGTATTAACACCTCCAGGAAAATTAGGGGCTGATATTACTGTTGGAGATGCTCAAGTATTTGGTATACCCGAAAGTTTTGGTGGACCATACTGTGGTTATTTTGCAACAACTACGAAACTAATGCGTAAAGTACCTGGTCGTTTAGTCGGTGAAACTGTTGACCAAAATGGTCGTCGAGGATACGTTTTAACTTTACAAGCTCGTGAACAACATATTCGCCGTGAAAAAGCGACATCAAATATATGTTCAAATCAAGCACTACTTGCACTTGCTGCATCAGTAACGATGACAGCACTTGGAAAACAGGGTGTAAAAGAAATGGCAAAACAAAATATCGTGAAAACTCGTTTTGCAAAAAATGCATTTGAAGCTGCTGGATTTACGGTTCCATTCCAAGGTGCACACTTTAATGAAATCGTAGTAAAAACGAATCGTCCTGTCAGTGAAATAAATAATAAGCTTTTAGAAAAAGGGATTATTGGTGGTTTTGACCTAGGTTCTGTCTATCCAGAATTAGATAATCATGTGTTAATCGCCGTTACTGAATTACGTACAAAAGAGGAAATCGAAAGCTTAGTTGCAGAAATGGGGGCTTACAATGCATAACGAAAACCAATCTCTTATTTTTGAGTTATCAAAGGAAGGTCGTATTGGTTATAGTTTACCTGAATTAGACGTACCAGACTTTGACCTAGCAGATCTTTTACCAGAGGGCTTTGTTCGTGAAGAAGCGGCTGAACTTCCGGAAGTTTCAGAACTTGATATTATGCGTCATTATACTGCTTTATCTCGTCGTAACCATGGAGTAGACTCAGGATTTTATCCACTTGGTTCATGTACAATGAAATACAATCCGAAGATTAACGAAAATGTAGCTCGTTTATCTGGATTTGCAAACATTCACCCGTTACAAGATGAATCGACAGTTCAAGGGGCTATGGAGTTACTTTATAATTTACAATCTTCACTAGTTGAAATTACGGGGATGGATGAAGTAACTTTACAACCTGCAGCTGGTGCACATGGTGAATGGACTGCATTAATGATGATTCGCGCATTCCATGAAGCAAATGGGGAAGGTCACCGAAATAAAGTAATCGTTCCAGACTCTGCACATGGAACAAACCCAGCTTCTGCTACAGTAGCAGGATTTGAAACAATTACAGTAAAATCCAATGAAGATGGATTAGTAGATTTAGAAGATTTGCGCCGTGTAGTAGGTGAAGATACTGCAGCTCTTATGCTTACAAATCCAAACACATTAGGATTATTTGAAGAAAATATTATTGAAATGGCGGACATTATTCATAGTGTTGGTGGGAAAGTGTACTATGATGGTGCTAACTTAAACGCTGTTATGTCAAAAGCACGTCCTGGAGATATGGGATTTGACTGTGTTCACTTAAACTTACACAAAACGTTTACTGGTCCTCATGGTGGTGGAGGTCCTGGCTCTGGCCCTGTAGGTGTAAAAGCAGATTTAATTCCATTCTTACCAAAACCAGTATTAGTGAAGAAAGAAGATGGCACATTCCATTTTGACTACAATCGACCACAATCAATTGGACGTGTGAAGCCATACTACGGTAATTTTGGTATTAATGTTCGTGCCTATACTTATATTCGTTCTATGGGTCCAGATGGGCTAAAAGCAGTAACTGAGAATGCTGTGTTAAATGCAAACTATATGATGCGTCGATTAGAACCATACTTTGATCTTCCATACAATCGTCATTGCAAACATGAATTTGTATTATCTGGACGCCGTCAAAAGAAACTTGGTGTACGTACATTAGATATTGCAAAACGATTACTAGATTTTGGTTACCATCCACCAACAATTTACTTCCCACTTAATGTTGAGGAAGGCATGATGATTGAACCAACAGAAACAGAATCAAAAGAAACGTTAGACGCATTTTGTGATGCTATGATTCAAATTGCTAAAGAAACTGAAGAAAATCCTTCAATCGTTCAAGAAGCACCTCATACAACCGTTGTAAGTCGTCTAGATGAAACACGTGCTGCTAGAACTCCTGTTTTACGTTACCAAAAAGCATAAAATTAAGGAAAAGGGCGCGTCTTGAAAGTTATACTTTCAAAACGGCCCTTTCATTTTATATCAAATTATTAATAAGTGAATATCCTATTATATAGTAAGAAATTGATAGATAGTTAATAGAAGGAATTCTAAATTAACATTGTACGAAATGGTAGTTATTCATAAGTAAAAGAGACTTATATTAATTAATAATACAAGCCTCCTGCGCTTTTTAATATAGAGTATTAGTTACGCTTTCGTTTTCACTTTACCAGTCCAAGTCTTGAATCCACCTTGTAACTGATAAATTTGATTATAGCCCTTTTTCTTTAAAAATAATGCAGCACGGGCACTACGTCCAGAATTTTGGCAGTATAAGTATACTGGTAGATCAGGACGGATTTCTTTGTGACGTTGACGAAGTTGTGTCGAAGGAATATTTCTTGCACCTAGAATATGACCTGCATCAAATTCCTTTGTTTCACGAACATCAATAAGTTGGGCTTTTCGATACCCTTGAATAAATTGTTCTTGTGTTAAGTTAGTTACGGCCTTTTTTAAGCGTAAACTATTCACTAGAATGTACACAATGATAAGAACTAATATAATCGCAATAGTATAAAGTACTGGCACTACCAACTTCTCCTTTCTATCTCTTATTCCATTATAAAAGAGAAAGTAGCGATAGTCCAATCAGTTTGTTAAAATAGATTACATTGTGAGGAGCTGAAGGAATGAAAACAACTTGGTATTTTATTAATTCTGGTCCATGTAGACCTTCCTATAATATGGCTTTAGATGAAGCGCTTTTAGAATTTCATAGTAAGGGTGAAATTCCACCGGTAATTCGTTTTTATGAATGGAATCCAGCTACTTTATCTATTGGTTATTTTCAAAGTGCAGAAAAGGCAATTGATATGAATGCGATCAAGCAACAAAATCTTGGCTTTGTTCGCCGTCCAACTGGAGGACGTGCTGTTTTACATGATAGTGAATTAACTTATAGTATTATCGTATCAGAAGATTATCCGGACATGCCTGCAACAGTTACTGAAGCTTATCGTGTATTAAGTGAAGGATTATTATTAGGTTTTCAAAATTTAGGATTAAATGCTTATTTTAGTATTCCAGATTCTGAGGAAAAATTACTCGATTTGAAGAAACCAAAAAGTGAAGTTTGTTTTGATGCACCTAGTTGGTATGAATTAGTTGTCGAAGGAAAGAAAGTAGCTGGGAGTGCTCAAACTCGACAAAAAGGTGTCATTTTACAACACGGTGCGATATTACTTGACTTAGACGAAGAGAAATTACTCTCTCTATTTAAATTTTCTTCAGATGAAGCAAAAGAGAAGATGCGTTTAAAATTACCAGAGAAAGCAGTAGCAATTAATCGACTTACGGATCGTAGAATTACCGTTCCACAGTGTATTGATGCATTTAAAAAAGGATTCCAAGATTCTTTAAATATTGAATTAGTCCATTATGAATTAACAGAGGATCAAAAGAGATATGTTAGAGATTTAGAGGAACAAAAGTATATGACGGATGAATGGAATTATAGAAAATAATTATATTACTTTTTCGTATGAAAGTTTTACAAAAATTTTTTAATTGTTTCCAATCCTTGTATATTATTGGTTTCTATAACTTTAAAAAAAATCAACCCCTTGCATTGAAAAATTTTATGAGGTAATCTTTTCTAAGTGAAAACATATTACTACATCTAGTATATTAATATTATTTAAAAACACAATATATTGTGTTGTGATGATGAAAATAGAGTAACTATACTAGATGTAGAAATTTAGAAAAGGGAGGCTGCCTGATGGTATTGGTAGATGCAAAAGTTGCAACCATCCTCGTAGATCAACTAAACAAAGACATCGAGAAATTTCCCCAAGTACATTCAATTACACCAGACATGCATATTACACATAAAGGTGTATCGAGACTAGTCATGATTGACCGTTATTCGTTTAAGGATACGGAAAAGAAAACGTTAAAAACTGGAGATTTTGTAGTTTTAACAATCAAAGAAGATCCTAAGTTTCCAGCTCGTGGATTAGGATTTATCCGCTCTATTGACTTTGAAACGAAAAAAGCTGAAATCTTAATTGAAGAAGAATACCGTCATGTTCTAGATAATCCAAAAGAACAAGAATCAGGTATTATTGAACGGTCTCTTGACGTTATTGAGAAGCCTCTAGAAGTGTTTTATGAACAAATTGCAAAACGAAATGCCACAGGGTTAGCAGCTGTTGAAGAAAATGTAGAAAACCGAGAAAAATGGTTTAATAAATTTTATGAACAACTAGTTTCCTTAAAGTTTGTACCCGCAGGTCGAGTACTTTATGGTGCAGGCTCACAAACTGACGTAACGTTCTTTAACTGTTATGTTATGCCATTTGTTCCTGATAGTCGTGAAGGAATAAGTGATCACCGTAAACAAGTTATGGAAATCATGAGTCGTGGTGGTGGAGTCGGAACGAATGGTTCTACACTACGTCCACGAAACACTCTAGCGCGCGGTGTAAATGGTAAATCTAGTGGCTCAGTATCATGGCTTGATGACATTGCTAAATTGACACATCTTGTAGAACAAGGTGGTTCTAGACGCGGCGCTCAAATGATCATGCTAGCAGATTGGCACCCTGACATCGTAGAATTCATTATTTCTAAAATGCAAAATCCACGTATCTTGCGCTATTTAATTGAAAATACGAATGATGAGCTTATCTCTCGTCTAGCACAAGAAAAATTAAAATTCAAACCTTTCACTGCTCAAGAAGAAGCAATGTATCAAGGGATTGCAAACTATAAAAACTTCCCTGGTCTTGGTGGTTTTAACGAGGCAATCATAAAAGATGCTGAACAAAAACTTCGAGATGGTGGAACATACAGTGTACACAATCCAGAGTTCTTAACTGGTGCAAATATATCAGTCACATTGACTAAAGAATTTATGGCAGCTGTTGAAAATGACGAAGATTACGAACTTCGTTTCCCAGATGTTGCAAATTATTTACCTGAAGAAATGGCTATTTATAACGAAAAATGGCATGAAGTAGGGGATGTAAGAGAATGGGAAGAGTTAGGCTACCGTGTTCGCACATACCGTACTATACGTGCACGTGAACTATGGAACTTAATCAACATATGTGCAACATATGCTGCAGAGCCAGGCATTTTCTTCATTGATAATGCCAACGATATGACAAATGCTCGTGCCTACGGGCAAAAGGTAGTAGCAACAAACCCATGTGGTGAACAACCACTTGCTCCGTTTTCAGTGTGTAACTTAGCAGCTGTAAACTTAGCACAATTTGCTATTAAAGAACAAAAATCAGTTGATTTTGATGCTCTAAAAGAAACAGTTCGTGTTGGTGTACGTATGCAAGATAACGTTATTGAAGCTACACCATACTTTTTAGAGCAAAACCGTAAACAAGCGTTGGGTGAACGTCGTGTAGGACTTGGCGTTATGGGGCTAGCAGACTTACTTATTTATTGTGAGAAAGAATATGGCTCAGAAGAAGGTAACGAGCTTGTCGATAAAATCTTTGAAACGATTGCTGTAACAGCTTATGAAACATCTATTGAACTAGGTAAAGAACGTGGAAGCTTCCCATTCTTACAAGGTCAAACGGAAGAAGAAACAAATCGATTAAGACAAGCCTTTATTAACACAGGTTATATGAGTAAAATGCCTGAACATGTTCGACAAGGTATTCTTGAGAATGGAATTCGTAACTCACACCTATTAACTGTGGCACCTACTGGATCTACAGGTACAATGGTAGGAGTTGCTACTGGTCTTGAACCTTACTTCTCATTTGTATATTATCGTTCAGGTCGTCTTGGTAAGTTTATTGAAGTAAAAGCTGAAATCGTTCAGGAATACTTAAATAATCACCCAGAAGCAGACGAAAACAATTTGCCAAATTGGTTTATCTCATCAATGGAATTGACTCCAGAAGCACATGCAGATGTTCAATGTGTTATTCAACGTTGGGTTGACTCGTCCATTTCAAAAACTGTAAATGCACCAAAAGGCTATACTGTTGAACAAGTTCAACAAGTTTATGAACGTCTTTATAAAGGTGGAGCTAAAGGTGGAACAGTCTACGTAGATGGAAGCCGCGATACACAAGTTCTAACATTAAAAGCAGAGTCTTCACATGATGAGCAATTATCATTTGATGAGCTTAAAGAAGAAGAAGTGAAAGAAAAGCAACCTGTTGTCTTAGTAGACACAATTGCTCCACTTCAAACAACAAACGTAACAATTGGGTCTGAAGTAGGTAATACTTGTCCTGTTTGTCGTCAAGGTACAGTCGAAGAATTAGGTGGCTGTAATACTTGTACAAGCTGTGGAGCTCAATTAAAGTGCGGATTATAAGATAGAAATAGGCGATGACATGGAGTCACAACTTCATGCCATCGCCTTATTTTTTCTACAAATTATGTCATAAAACAATTGAATTGCATGAGAATTTTATTGCTAAATGGAAACTCTTTTTCGTGAGAATATAAAAAGAGAGTTTGATTAGATATCAAACTCTCTCAATGATTTAATCATGGTGTAACTCTAATGCAATTTCAGGATTTTTTTCAACTTCATGTAATTTCTTAAAGGATGCAATTGAGACTTCAACCATCTCGTCTTTTGGTTCTTTTGTTGTTAATAATTGTAACCATAAACCTGGGTAGCCTAAATATTTTAAAACTGGAATTTCTCTTAATGCATTTGTCCATTGTAATACTTCAAATGAAATCCCGATAACAACAGGGATTAATAATACACGAATAATTACACGTAACCAAAGTGGATCTGTTGGGAAAAAGAAGTAAACAAACATACCAACAATTACTGTAAACAGGATAAAACTTGATCCGCAGCGGTAATGTAAGCGAGATTGCTTTTGTACATTTTCCACTGATAAGTCAAGACCATTTTCATAACAATTAATCACTTTATGTTCAGCGCCATGATATTGGAAAACGCGTTTTATGATGGGTGTCATAGAGATAAAGTATAGATAAACAAAAAGTAAAACTAGTTTTATCAATGTTTCTAATAATATTTGACCTGTCTTACCAGGTACCCATGTCTTAAATAATTCTGCTAGAAACACCGGAACTAATGTGAAAACAAATTTACCAAATAAGAAAGATAGTACACCGATAACGGCAACCCCTAAAATCATTTGCAGTTTAGAAGTTTCTTGTTTATTTTCCTCTTCTTCACCAGGTGTAACATCATAACGATCTCCGGAAAATTGCATATGTTTTGCACCAACAGCAGCTGATTCAATTAATGCTATGTTACCTCTTAAAAAAGGAATTTTCTTAAGTTTTTGAAGTAAAGGTTTTTTTTCTTTTTTTGCATAATAGTATTCAATCGAATCATCGTTACGGCGTATTGCAGTAACTGTATGATCTTTTCCTCCGAACATAACACCTTCTAGCAGTGCTTGTCCTCCGTATACAGGTGCTTGTTTACTCAATATGTACACCACTCTCTATTAGAATCTAAAAATAGTAACTACTACATTGTACTAAATTTTCATAAAAAGCACTACGTCTAAGCATATGAAATTAACCTTTTGGTGAAACTAAAAGAAAAAATGAGGTGATTCTATGTTTAGAGTAGCAATTTACACAAGTCTTGCAGCAGCAATATTTCTAACTTTATCATTGAGTATACTATCATATTTTAAGTTCATTTTATGGAAGCCATTAGACTATACAGAGCGATTCCATATTCTTCAACATAGTCATGGCTCTATACAATGGATATTTTTAGGGATTATTCTTTTTATTATTATTTTGATTTTTTATTTAGTTATGCAGTACGTTCCTTTAGTACCTGCATTTGTAACATCTTTTATTATCGGAGGTATCATTGCATTAATTGTGGAATGGTTTATATATGAATTACCGGCAGAATTAAATTCATTCACTAAATTATCAATACCTTTCATTATCACAGTTATTGTAACTGCTCGATTCGTATTTGAGACAGCAAGCTTCCATTTCCAGGCAAATTTAAATGAGAAACGAAATGAGTTGCCGTATAAGGACACTATGATAAAATAAAATAGTAAATTATGGCTTTGCTGGGGGAATGAGATGAAGATCTTAGTATTAAACGGACCTAATCTGAACCGGTTAGGTAAACGAGAGCCCGAAATATACGGAAGTGAAACATTAGATGATATTAAAGAAAGACTTCAAAAACTTTCAGATGAATTTAATGTAATTCTTGATTTCAAACAATCAAATCACGAAGGTGTACTCATTGATTGGATTCATGAAGCAGAAGATACTGGTGTAGATGGCATCGTATTTAATCCTGGTGCCTATACGCACACTAGTATCGCTATTCGTGATGCAATTGCTGGAGCTCAAGTTCCAGTAATTGAAGTCCACATCTCAAATATACATAAGCGAGAATCATTCAGACATACATCTCTATTAGCTGCAGAGTGTGTAGGTCAAATTTGTGGACTTGGAACACTGGGATATGATTTAGCTTTAAGAAAATTTATAGGGAACGAATAGGGGGAAATAAAATGACAAAATTAGAAAAATTACGTCAAGCTTTAGTGGAACAAAATATTGATGCAATATTAGTTACAAACGAATATAACCGACGTTATATTACAGGATTTACTGGGACAGCAGGTGTAGCGATTGTTTCGCAAAATGATGCAGTCTTTATCACAGACTTCCGTTATACAGAACAAGCTAAAAAACAAATTAAAGATTTTCGTATTGTAAAACATGAAAAATTAATCGTAGAAGAAATTGCAAGTCAAGTGAGCGAGATGGGCATCAAAACTCTAGGATTTGAAAAAGATTCAGTAACTTTTGGTTTATATGAGGACTATAAATCAAAAATCAAAGCTGATTTAGTACCTCTTTCTGGGTTAATTGAAAAAATTCGCTTGATTAAGACAAATGAAGAGATTAATATTATTAAGGTTGCATGTGAAATTGCAGATAAAGCATTTACACATATTTTAAATGTCATCAAGCCAGGAATGACTGAGCTTGAGGTATCGAATGAACTAGATTTTTTCATGAGAAAACAAGGTGCTACATCTACATCTTTTGATACGATCGTTGCAAGTGGTTTGCGTAGTGCATTACCACATGGCGTAGCGTCAGATAAGGTGATAGAAAAAGGTGATTTTGTAACCCTGGATTATGGTGCATACTATAATGGATATGTGTCTGATATAACTCGTACAATTGCTGTTGGTACTCCATCACAACAATTAGTGGACATGTACGAAGCAGTTTTAGAGTCACAATTACTTGCATTAGAAAAAGTAGGTCCTAACATGACTGGTAAAGAAGCAGATGCGATTGCACGTGACTTTTTACATTCAAAAGGTTTAGGTGAAGCATTTGGACATTCAACAGGTCATGGTATTGGATTAGAAGTCCATGAAGGACCGGGGCTTTCTTTCCGCTCTGACACAGTATTAGTACCAAATATGGTAGTAACTATTGAACCTGGTGTATATTTACCAGGTATTGGTGGCGTACGTATTGAAGACGATATACTAATTACCGAAACAGGAATTGAAGTTCTAACTCATTCGAAAAAGGAACTAATTATCTTATAATGGAGGAATATTCATGATTTCAGTAAACGATTTCCGCACTGGTCTAACAGTATTAATCGACGGCCAATTATACCGTGTAATGGACTTCCAACACGTTAAACCTGGGAAAGGTGCAGCTTTTGTTCGTTCAAAATTACGTAACTTACGTAACGGAAACGTACAAGAAAAAACATTCCGTGCAGGTGAAAAAGTAGAAAAAGCACAAATTGATAACCGTAAAATGCAATATTTATATGCTCAAGGTGACTCACATGTATTTATGGATATGGAATCATATGAGCAAACTGAATTAGCAGCTAACCAAATTCAAGACGAATTAAAATATCTTCTTGAAAACATGGAAGTATATATTCAAAGTTATCAAGGTGAAATGTTAGGTATTGAATTACCAAACACAGTTGTATTAGAAGTTAAAGAAACAGAACCAGGTATTAAAGGTGATACTGCTACTGGTGGATCTAAACCAGCAACACTTGAAACTGGCTTAGTTGTAAACGTACCATTCTTCGTAAACGAAGGAGATAAATTAATCATTAACACTACTGATGGTAGTTATGTTTCTCGTGCATAATCTCCATTTAGGAGCATTAATTTTTTTCTAGTATTTTTCTGATATATTGAACTCATACGAATGACTCAAATTTTTTATAAATTTGAGTCATTTTTTATTTGCCCAAGTAAATATATTAGTTTTGATAATAGTGTTAATTCGGATAGAGTTTTACTTACTTTAGGTTTGTCCTTTTTTTCTTTAAATAGCTGGTCTAATTAGTGATACAAGCTCATATACTGCGTTACACGAGGAGGCGTCAAGATGGAATTACAGGACGTTTTGCGAGTAGCTGGGGTAGGGTTAATTCTCGCACTACTTCATGTCTTATTAGAGCAATTCGGCAAAAAGGAATTTTCATTTTTCTTATATTTTATTGCATATTTGTATTTAACTGCAGAACTTTTACGATTCTTACGGCTATTTTTTGGGGATATTTTAGTTTTCTTCCAATGGCTGAATTTAAATTAGGTAGCATATGATTTTTATATTTTACGCCGTAATTCTACTTTTGGTTCTATTACTGTTAAAAGACTCATTCAAAAAAATACACACTTTAATAGCAATCATTTTTTTCTTCATACTATTACATTTCCTTTTTTCGATGCTTGTTATTCCATTTATAGAAAAACTCCTTTCTTATGTAAGCTCGGTACCATATGTTGCTCAACTAGTGTATTCGGCACTGTTCTATCAACTTGGTTCATTAATCCATTCAATTTTTGAGGAACAGGAATACGAATCAATTGGAGAACTTGTCATGATTGCTGTAAGAATCGTTTTGTTAACCTATTGGCTAACCGAATTTGCAACTGTTTTATCAAAGTTTTCCTCAATATTAGAAAAGCTTCAATAAGGGGCTTGAACAATGAATGAAATACTGAATATTTTCTTAGATCCTCTGAAAATCGCTGGTCAATCTATCTTGTTAATCATCACGTATACAGTAATTTTCTTAACAATTGAAGCCTATGTTCCAAAGTTTAAAAAGTGGGGCGATACGTTATTTATTGTTGTTCTTGTTTTAACATTGGGACAAACTGTCATGGATGCTTTTTCATTAATGAAGCAATTAGCAGGTATATTTTCTAACTTCTTTCTAGCACTATATCCAATAATTATGTCTTTGTTAGTCATATTAAACTCTGTATTTTCATTTATCGCATGGAGCCCAATTATATTTTTTATCTTTGAACTCCTCATTTTATTATGCGAGAGAATTTTAATTCCTGCCGTAACTGTTGCTCTAATATTTGATTTTTGTACAAGGTTTATTGGTGAAATGTCATTTGGGAAAGCCTCAGATTTAATAAGAGGATCCGTAATGACAATGATTACAGCTACTGTAATAGCAATAATGACTGTTTTATCTTTCACAGGGGTCGCATTTTTTACAATCGACAAAGCCATCGCAGACCCAGTGAAAAAAGTTATAGAACAGACAATTCCTATTGTTGGATCATTAATTGTACAAGGTTTTTCTATCTTTAATAAATATCAATCTACTGCAACAACTGTAGCGGGTTTAAGTGCTATGACAGCATTTTGGGTAGCGGCATTTTATCCCGCGGGTAAACTTCTAATACATGCCATGACTTTTAAACTATTAGCTGCAATTATAGAACCGTTTTCAAGTAGTACGGTTAGTGGGCTGGTAGATGATGTAGGAAAGTCATTATTAGTTTTATGTGCCGTTGCCTTTTTGTTAGGTATTGCATTTGTATTCATTTGGCTGATTCTAATGGTTATGACTCAACTAGGGGTGGGTAAAACGTTTTGATAAAACTAGTTGTAATAATATTGGTTGGCAAATGTTTACTACTACTTTTGGAAGAAACAGAATTAATAATTTATATCAAATTAGCAACATTAATAATTTTTTTAACGACTTTATTAGATTTCCTAAATCTATAAAGCATAGACGAGCATCACACAACATACAATGTGTTGAAACGTTACAGAAAGGAGGCCGCAAAGGGACGTGAAGTGGAAAAGAAATGGACAAAGACCAATTTAATACTAATTCCAATAGCTCTGATTGCGTTCATTGCGTACATTTCTTTAACGTTTAATGATCCGAACAGCGAGCAAATTGATACGACCTCAATAGAGGGAAAACTTGAGCAAACATTAAAGCAAATTGAAGGCGTTGGACAAGTCAAGGTGTATTTACATTATGACGGAAATACGTCTGGAGCAAATAGTTTAATAGATGACTATTTTACTTCAGGTAAAAGTGAAAAAATTGTATCAGGCATGCTCATCGTATCGGAAGGGGCTTCAAACCCAGCTATTAAAAACCAACTATTGGAAACCATTAGTAGAGTAATGCAATTGCCTACTCACAGAATCATGATTGTACCTATGGAGAGAAAAGGAGATGTAGAATGAAAGTAAAAAGACGAACAGTATGGCTACTAACTTTATTTAGCTTAGCAGCTGTCATTTCAGTTTACTATCTATTTGAAGGGAATCGCGATGTGAATTTAACAACGGTATTCACAGACGATCCCCTTGAAGAAACAACTTTAACTGGTGTAAATCAAATGACAAATACTAGCACTTCTACTGAAAGCTATTTATTTGATGATCTTAGAATCCAAGTTGACACTGAACGTAGTCAATTACGTGCACAATTAACGGATAAAATTGCGTCAAATGAATTTACAAATGAAGAGAAAAACGAAGCATTTAACGAGATGAACCAATTGATCAAACAAGAATCATCTGAAGCAATGCTTGAAATGTTAATTAAATCATTAGGCTATTCAGATGCATTTGTTCGAGTAGAAAATGATAAAGTACAAGTTACTGTATTATCGGACGAACTATCAACAAAACAAGCAAATGACATTATTTATACAGTTAGAAAAGAAGTTGAAGATATGAACATTACAAATGTTTCTGTCGGTTTTCAATCAAGTTATTATTAATAAGCAATAATATATAACATAAAGAAAAGCAGTGCTCTCTTGTCAACGGCAAAAGCACTGTTTTTTTACGTTATCTACACAAAATATAAAATATCTGTTTCAAAATATACTGAAATTATATAAAATGGTATATGTATTAATAATTTTGTGAGGGGTGTTATTGTGTTCAAAGTTCAAGAATTACGTGAAATCATTAAATTAGTCGATGCATCATCGATTGAAGAATTTGTATATGAAAACGATGGAGCAAAAATTAAATTAAAGAAATCTAATGGAGTTGTAACGGAAGTAGTTACACCGAAAAAAGAAGTAGTTGCTGAAGTAGTACAAGCTGTTGCGCAACCAGTTGCACAACCTACTCCAGAACCAGTTCAAGTTGCTACTACTGTTCCTGCAGAAGCACCAAAATCAACTTCTAACAGTAATGAATCATTACACAAAATTACTTCTCCAATGGTGGGTACTTTCTATCAAGCACCATCACCAGATTCTCCAGCGTATGTAAAAGTTGGGGACAAAGTAACTGATGAATCAATCGTTTGTATCGTAGAAGCGATGAAATTATTTAATGAAATTGAAGCTGAAATTAAAGGCGAAATTGTTGAAGTGCTAGTTAAAGACGGCCAATTAGTTGAATATGGTCAACCACTATTCCTAGTGAAACCTGAGTAAGGGGTGACTCATATGTTAAAAAAAGTACTAATAGCAAACCGTGGTGAAATTGCTGTACGTATTATTCGTGCATGTAAAGAACTTGGTATTCAAAGTGTTGCGGTTTATTCAGAAGCCGATAAAGATGCACTTCATGTCAAGTTAGCTGATGAAGCGTATTGTATTGGACCAAAATTATCTAAGGATTCTTATTTAAGTTTTCCTGCTGTATTAAGCGTCGCAGAAAAAACGAATGTTGATGGAATTCATCCTGGATATGGGTTCTTAGCTGAAAATGCTGATTTTGCGGAAGCGTGTGAAAAAGCAGGCGTAAAATTTATTGGTCCATCTTCTGATTCTATTAAAATAATGGGTATCAAAGACGTAGCGAGAAGTACAATGGAAGAAGCTGGTGTTCCGCTTGTTCCTGGTACTGGTATTGTCCCTGATATTGAAACAGGGAAAAAATGGGCTGCTGAAATTGGTTATCCTGTAATTATTAAAGCTACTGCTGGCGGTGGCGGTAAAGGGATCCGTGTTGCTCGTACTGAGGAAGACCTTGTAAAAGGCATCGAAATTACACAAAAAGAGGCAGCCGCAGCATTCGGTAATCCTGGAGTGTATTTGGAGAAATTTATTGAATATTTCCGTCACTGTGAAATTCAAGTATTAGCTGATTCCTTCGGGAATGTGGTGCACTTAGGTGAACGTGATTGTACTGTTCAACGACGCATGCAAAAGCTTGTTGAAGAGGCACCATCTCCAGCTTTATCACCAGAACGTCGTGCAGAAATGGGTGCAGCTGCAGTAAAAGCAGCTGAGGCATGTAATTACGAAGGTGCTGGTACAATCGAATTTATTTATGATTATCAAGCAGATAAATTCTATTTCATGGAGATGAACACTCGTATTCAAGTAGAGCACCCAGTAACAGAAATGATTACTGGTGTTGATTTAGTTCAACAACAACTAAAGATTGCTTCTGGCGAGAAATTACCATTTGTTCAGGAAGACATTAAAATCAATGGTTGGGCTATTGAATGTCGTATTAATGCAGAAAATGCATACAAAAACTTCATGCCATCTGCTGGTACTGTTGACAGTTATATTACACCAGGCGGATACGGAGTTCGTATAGACTCTGCAGTGTACGCAGGGTATACAATTCCACCATATTACGATTCTATGGTTGCAAAACTAATTGTTCATGCGGATACACGTGAAGAAGCAATCGCGCGTATGAATCGTGCGTTAAGTGAGTTTGTTGTAGAAGGCCCTGGTATTCATACAACAATTCCATTCCACGAAGCTTTAATGAACAATGAAGTGTTCCAATCTGGTAAATTTAATACAAAGTTCTTAGAAGAAAATGATGTATTAAATATACAAAAAGAAGCGATCGCGAAATAATGCGTAAAAGTGTAGATATTGTTATCATGACAATATCTACACCTTTTTTATGTAATTTATTAGTACTTAAGTGAAATTCGAGCACCGCTGTTCAAAATGTTGTATAATTAAGAAAGTTAAAGTGTGCTGGTAAAGAACATTTAAGTTTTTACCTAAGAAAGAGAGGTAAAGAATATGGCTGACAAAGTAACAAAAACATTCGTACAACCAACTCCTTTTGGTAAGGAAGAGCTTGGTCAAATAGAAGTAGCACCTGAAGTAATTGAAGTAATTGCAGGCATCGCTACAACAGAGGTAGAAGGCGTAGCTGCAACACGTGGAAATTTCGCTTCTGGAGTTGCTGAAAAATTTGGTAAAAAAGTACATTCAAAAGGAATAAAAGCTACATTATCAGATGATGGGGAAATCATCATTGATGTATACTGTTCTGTAAAATATGGATACTCTATACCAAAGGTTGCAAAAGATGTCCAAACTACTATAAGACAAGCAATTTATAATATGACTTCTATTGATACAAATGAAGTCAATATTCATATCACAGCAATTCAGTTTGATTCAACAAAAGAATTAGAAGCATAACAATTATTTTTAAATCCTCCTTCATATTGAAGAGGGGATTTTTATTTTCTTGAGGATAAATGAGGTAGGGGACAATATTTTGAGAAAATGAAAAAAGCCGACTAAAGGTAAAACCTTCAGTCGGCCTTCGATTTTTAGTTATTCAGGAGAAGAATTAAAGTTTAACTACGTTAGTAGCTTGTGGTCCGCGGTTTCCTTCTTCAACTGAGAATTCAACTTTTTGACCTTCTTCTAAAGATTTGAAACCTTCGCCTTGGATAGCAGAGAAGTGTACGAATACATCGTTTCCACCTTCAACTTCGATAAATCCAAAACCTTTTTCTGAATTAAACCATTTTACTGTACCTTGAGTCATTTGAGAGACCTCCAAAAAATTATTAGTTAAGACCTTATCTAAAAAAATTCACACATTACAAAAAGTACCGAACGTTCACCGATACTTTTTGTAACATGTGAATTCTTGGATAATTAATGTTTTAACTGTCTCTAAATTATACATGGGGATTTTAACTATGTCAATACATTTACATAAAGATATAAAATATTTCTTTGTTAGATTACAATATACTTGGAATAACAAAACCTTTTTAGGAATAGTTAGTTATACATAAATGATTAATTTAAAGGGGGAATGAAAAAAATGGAGAAATTTATTCTTTCATTAGATCAAGGTACTACAAGTTCTAGAGCAATCCTTTTTAATGGGGCGGGTAATGTAGTACATATCGCACAACGTGAATTTAAACAATACTTCCCTAAATCAGGATGGGTGGAACAAAATGCAAAAGAAATTTGGAGTTCGATCCTTTCTGTTATTGCAAGTGTACTTTCAGAAAAAAACATTCGTCCAGAACAAGTTGCTGGTATTGGTATCACGAATCAACGTGAAACGACTGTTGTATGGGATAAAACGACTGGTGAGCCAATCTATAATGCAATCGTCTGGCAGTCAAGACAAACAACAGATATATGTAATGAATTAATAGAAAAAGGTTATGAGAATGTATTTAAGGAGAAAACTGGTTTATTAATCGACGCTTATTTTTCTGGAACAAAAGTGAAATGGATTTTAGATCATGTTGAAGGTGCTAGAGAAAAAGCTGAAAGAGGTGAATTGTTATTTGGAACAATTGACACTTGGATCATCTGGAAGTTAACAGAAGGTCAAGTTCATGTTACAGATTATTCGAATGCGTCTCGAACGTTAATGTATAATATTTATGATTTAAAATGGGACGAAGAATTATTAAACATATTAGGCGTTCCACGATCAATGTTGCCAAATGTGAGACCATCTTCTGAAATTTACGGTCATGTTTCAAGTAATCACTTTTTTGGTACGAGTGTTCCAATTGCTGGTATTGCAGGCGACCAACAGGCTGCATTATTTGGTCAGGCATGTTTTGATTCGGGTATGGTGAAAAACACCTATGGTACAGGGTGTTTTATGTTAATGAACACTGGTGAGAATGCAGTTCGTTCAAATCATGGGTTGCTAACTACTATTGCATGGGGAATCGATGGTAAAGTTCAATACGCATTAGAAGGTAGTATTTTTGTTGCGGGTTCAGCAATTCAATGGTTACGAGACGGTTTACGAATGCTTCGTCATTCTAATGAAAGTGAAAATTATGCACAAAGAATCGGAAGTAGTGAGGGTGTTTATGTTGTTCCAGCTTTTGTAGGGCTAGGCACGCCATATTGGGATAGTGAAGTGCGCGGCGCGGTTTTTGGGTTAACGAGAGGAACGACAAAAGAACACTTTATACGTGCAACATTGGAATCATTAGCTTATCAAACGAAAGATGTTCTATCTGCAATGGAGGCGGACTCAAACATTTCTCTTAAATCATTAAGAGTCGATGGTGGAGCAGTAAAAAATAATTTTTTAATGCAGTTCCAATCGGATATTCTAAATGTCCCAGTTGAAAGGCCAGCAATAAATGAAACAACAGCATTAGGTGCAGCTTATTTAGCGGGGATTGCGGTTGGTTTTTGGGAAAGTAAAGAAGCCATTGCAGAACACTGGAACTTAGAAAGAAAGTTTGAACCTTCAATGGAGTTAGCAGAAAGTACAAAGCTTTATGGTGGCTGGAAAAAAGCAGTAAAAGCTGCACAAGTTTTTAAATAAAAAGTAAAAAATCACTGGGAAATAATATTGTTCCAGTGATTTTTTACTTTTTATAGTGAATGAATTAACCCAAAACGTTGAATTCCTCTAGCTGCTTCAATTGCTTTTTCTTTATGTTTTATGTAATCGTTGTGATTCTCTTCAGCTTTAGCGAGTGTTGCATGAATTGCTTCACGCATCCATAATTTAGATAGATGGAAAGAAAGAGCTTGCTCTCTATTATTTTGAGTAGCAAAAACTAGAGCTTTACTATAACTCATAAAGGGTTCTTTACCAATCTGTTCCGCTTCATTTAATGCGTTTAAATAATCATTGTTTAACATATCACGCACAAAACGATAATTATGATGTATGTATTTTTGAGGATATTTTTTAAGAATTTCTTCAATTATTCTTAATTGTTCATCTTTTGATTTAATTGCTTGTGCATAAACAAAAGCATAGATAGGTTCTTTTAATTTACTTTTTAAAAACCTCTCTACTTTCTTCATATCTTTTGTTCCATACATTATGTTGAGCATCTCACATAGCATATAGACAAATGCAATAAACATAAAGATCAATACAATCCATTTTGGCCAACTAAAATAATCAGCTAAAAAGAAGCCAATAATAGATGCTAGGAAATAAATTAAGATTGATTTTATCAAAATCGACACCTCGCTTCTCCAGTATATGGTAAATGAGAAAACTAGATAGGTCAATCTATTTTGGCTTCTATAATAGATGTGAACTACACCATTTTTTTGAATAATGAAAACTTGTATGAACCTGTATATGAATCGTTAAAATATGTTATTATAGGACTTAATGTTACTTAAGAAGGAGATTTATACAATGAAACGACATGAAGCGCGAAGTAAAGCTATGCAAGTATTGTTTCAGTTAGATAATACTGCAGAACTAACTTTAGATGAAGCGATTGGTCATGTGCTTGACGGAGAAAAATCAGATTCATTTTTTGAATCACTAGTTCGTGGGGCAACTGAAAAGAAACAAGAAATTGATGAAGCGCTTGAAGGAAAGTTAGAGAACTGGTCATTATACAGACTTCCAAAAATTGAAAGAACTGTATTGCGATTAGCGGTTTATGAATTATTATATATGGAAGAAACACCAAATAACGTAGTATTAAACGAAGCAATCGAGCTTTGTAAAACATATGGTGATGACAAGTCAAGTAAATTTGTTAATGGTGTTCTTTCGAAATTTGTTGAATAAAAATCCTTTGTTTAACAAACAAGTTTTTTCAGGAGGGAATAAATATGGCAAGCATTATTGATGGAAAAGTAATAGGTCAACAAATTAGACAATCAACTGCAAAACGAGTTGAGAAGTTAAAAGAACAAGGTGTTACTGCAGGACTCGCAGTCATTTTAGTTGGCGAAAACCCAGCATCTCAAACATATGTTAGAAATAAACAAAAATCTTGTGAAGCAATTGGAATCTACTCTGAACTCATAAAGCTACCTGAAGAAACTACAGAAAATGAATTATTAAGTCAAATCCAACAACTAAATGAACGTCAAGATATCCATGGGATCTTAGTTCAATTACCACTTCCTAAGCATATTAATGAAGATCATGTCATTGCAACCATTTCAACTGAAAAAGACGTTGATGGATTTTCTCCAGTTAGTGTTGGGAAAATGATGCTTGGACAAGATACATTCCTTCCTTGTACTCCATTTGGTGTAATGAAACTACTTGAATATACTGGAATAGAATTAGCAGGAAAGCATGCGGTTGTTGTTGGTCGAAGCCATATTGTTGGTAAACCGATGGGCCAATTGTTGCTTCAAAAAGATGCAACTGTTACATATACTCATTCAAGAACAAAAGATTTACCTTCCATTACAAAACAAGCGGATATTTTAATTGCCGCTGTTGGAAGACCAAATTTTATTACAAAAGAACATATTAAACCTGGAGCTGTTGTGATTGACGTTGGTATCAATCGTGATGAAAACAACAAATTAGTTGGTGATGTTCATTTCGCAGATGTAGAACCTATTGCATCTCATATTACTCCTGTACCAGGTGGAGTTGGTCCTATGACGATTACAATGTTACTTTATAACACTGTACAATCTGCTGAAAATACTTTACAACAGGACAAATAATCCTAAACCATGTAAAATAGAAGTACAGAAGCTGTTTTTCTGATGAGAAACAGCTTTTCTATTGTAATTAATTATTGAAAAGGTGTCGTATACATATGACTACGTCTTCATATTTAACAGTTAAAGCGCTAACAAAATACATTAAAAGAAAGTTCGATGCAGATCCACATTTACGCGATGTTTATGTGAAGGGAGAACTTTCAAATGTAAAAATACATACTTCAGGACACATCTATTTTACTTTAAAAGATGATGAAACACGTATTTCAGCGACGATGTTTCGTACACAAGCAAATAAGTTGAAATTTAAGCCCGAAGAGGGAATGCAAGTGTTTATACGTGGGGATGTTTCTGTTTACGAATCTTCCGGAAATTATCAACTTTATGCACAAAGTATGGAACCAGACGGAATAGGTGGATTGTTCGTTGCGTTCAATCAATTAAAAGAGAAGCTACAACGGGAAGGGCTGTTTAATCCAAATTTTAAGCAACCAATACCGAAGTTTCCGAAAACTGTGGGTGTTTTAACAGCCACTACAGGTGCCGCTATTCGAGATATTTGTACCACCATCTCTAGGAGATACCCGCTATGTGAAATCATTGTTTACCCTACGCTCGTTCAAGGTGTTCAAGCTGCACCAAATATCGTGAAAAATATACAATTAGCCAATGTGCAAAACATGTGTGATGTCCTAATTGTTGGTCGTGGTGGGGGTTCCATAGAAGATTTATGGGCATTTAATGAGGAAATTGTTGCTCGTGCAATATTTGAAAGTCGTATTCCAATTATCAGTGCAGTTGGACATGAAACAGATACGACAATTGCCGATTATGTTGCGGATTTGCGTGCTCCAACGCCTACTGCAGCTGCTGAGCTTTCAGTTCCAGATCAGAAAGAATTGTATCAACAAATTCTAAGAAGTAAATCCTATTTACACCAGGTAATGACTTCTACATTAGCATTAGAGCGTAATCGGTTAAAGAAACTGCAAAATTCGTATCCTTTAGCGACACCTGATAGACTTTATAGACCGTTTACAGAGAAGATGATTAATCTTGATATGCAGTTAAATCGATCTGCACAAGTGTTTTTAATGAAAAAAAGACATGACTTACAAAAATTAGATGGTACTATCAAAATGTTTTCTCCTAAAAATGCTATACAATATTATGGAAAACTATTAGACCAAACAACGAATATGCTAACGAAATCTGCTTTCAAATTATTAACAACAAAAAAAGAATCCTACTTTTCTACAATTCGAACACTAGAAGCTTTAAACCCGTTAACAATTATGGATAGAGGGTTTAGCGTTACATTCAAGGATCAAGAAGTAATAAAATCTGTCTCACAACTATCGATTGATGATGAAATTACTGTACAATTTCAAGATGGTGAAGCAAAGGCAAAAATAGTTAATACCCAAATAAACCAAGGAGGCAGCAAATAATGACGAAACAACAGACATTTGCTGAAGCAATGGCAGAATTAGAAGGTATCGTACAAAAATTAGAGCAAGGCGAAGTTCCCTTAGAAGAAGCGATAGATTTATATAAAAAAGGCATGGAATTATCTCATTTTTGTCATGTTAAATTACAAAATGCTGAACAACAGTTAATATCAGTAGTAAACGAAAATGGTGAAAAACAACCGTTTGAACAGACAAGTGACCGAGGGAATGCAGAATGACAAATACATTAAAAAGGTTTATAGATGAACATTTACTACAAATTGATAATGAATTATATTCGTTAGTAGAAAAAATCATTGCACCTAACCAATTAAAAGAATCAATGCTTTATTCATTAAAAGCAGGTGGTAAAAGAATTAGACCACTATTTGTACTAGCAGTTTGTCAATTGTTTAACAATAAACAACATGAAGCTTATACTGTTGCATCTGCTATTGAAATGATTCATACCTATTCACTAATTCACGATGATTTACCAAGCATGGATAATGATGATTTAAGACGAGGAAAACCAACTAATCATGTTGTTTATGGTGAAGCACTTGCAACGCTTGCAGGTGACGCATTAAATACTTTAAGTTTTGGTGTTATAGCAAGAATGCAAAATGTATCGCCTGACAAAAAAGTTGAATTAATCAATTTACTAAGTATTGCAGCCGGTGCAGAAGGAATGGTCGGTGGACAAGTTTTGGATATCGATGGCGAGACGCGTACATTAAATCTTGAAGAACTTGAACAAGTACATGTGAATAAAACTGGTGCACTGCTACGCTTTAGTATAGAATCTGGGGCAGTTTTATCTGGTGCAAGTGAAGAAGAAAGAAAAATTTTAGTAGAATATGCACATCATATTGGACTAGCTTTCCAAATCCAAGATGATATTTTAGACATCGAGGGGACATCTGAAGAACTAGGGAAAACTGCTGGTAAAGACGTTGCTAGTAATAAAAGTACATATCCTAGTATTTTAACGATAGATGGTGCAAAAACGAAATTAAATGAACATTATGAAATAGCAAATACTTTATTAGAAAAATTAAAAGGTGATACTTCGATATTAAAAGAACTTACTGAGTACATTGTGCGTCGTAATAAATAATCTAAATGTATTGCTTTTGCATAATCTCAAACACTGATATAATAAGAAAAACAATTTGCTGATAATAATTTGATGAAAAGGTGTGTGAGAGATGGATTTAAATACAATTACTAGTCCATCCTTTATAAAAAAATTAAATAAAAAAGAATTGGAAAATTTAGCGAGTGATATACGCGCTTTTCTTATAAAAAAATGTTCAATTACTGGTGGTCATATTGGACCTAATCTTGGTGTAGTTGAATTAACGATTGCGTTACACAGAGCATTTAATACTCCAAATGATAAATTTATTTGGGATGTTGGCCATCAATCTTATGTTCATAAAATTTTAACGGGTCGAGCAAGCCAATTCGATACATTGCG
Source organism: Ureibacillus sp. (assembly GCA_035556295.1). Classification (GTDB taxonomy): domain Bacteria; phylum Bacillota; class Bacilli; order Bacillales_A; family Planococcaceae; genus Ureibacillus. Next base: position 6,802 of record DATMFE010000084.1, on the reverse strand, counting down.
TCAATATAAAGGTCTTAGTGGGTTTCCAAAGCGCAATGAAAGCGAACATGATGAATGGGAAACTGGTCACAGTTCTACCTCACTATCTGCAGCAATGGGGATGGCTGTTGCAAGAGATATAAAAAAGGAAGATTCCTATGTAGTACCTATTATTGGTGATGGTGCTTTAACTGGTGGGATGGCCTTAGAAGCGTTAAATCATATTGGTCATGAAAAAACTCGTATGATCGTTATTCTAAATGATAACGAAATGTCGATTGCCCCAAATGTAGGTGCACTTCACAATATTTTAGGAAGATTACGTACGGCAAAAGAATATTCAAAAGCTAAAGAAGACCTCGAATCCTTAATGAAAAAAATCCCTGTACTTGGTGGGAAACTTGCGAGTACCGCTGAACGAGTTAAGGATAGTTTAAAATATCTTGTTGTCTCTGGTGTCTTTTTTGAAGAAATGGGCTTTAAATATCTAGGTCCAATTGATGGGCACGATATTGATTCACTCGAAAAAACATTAGAATATGCAAAAAACGTAAAAGGCCCAGTACTCGTTCATGTCATTACGAAAAAAGGTAAGGGCTATAAACCTGCTGAAGAAGATACGATTGGTACATGGCATGGCACAGGTCCATATAAAATGGAAACAGGGGATTTTGTTAAGAGTCAGATAAAAGGTCCAGCATGGAGTAGCTTAGTATCAGAATCTGTACGAAAATTAATGGAAACAGATGAGCGAATAGTAGCTATTACACCAGCGATGCCAGTTGGTTCCAAAATGGAAGGGATTCAAAGGGATTTCCCTGATCGTTTCTTTGATGTTGGTATTGCTGAACAGCATGCGGTGACAATGGCTGCAGGTTTGGCAACACAAGGGATGAAACCATACTTAGCAATATATTCAACGTTTTTACAACGTGCATATGACCAAGTATTACATGATGTTGCTAGACAGAACTTGAATGTGTTTATTGGTATTGATCGCTCGGGATTAGTCGGTGCAGATGGAGAAACACATCAAGGAGTTTTCGATATTTCATTCTTACGACATATTCCAAATATGGTGTTAATGATGCCTAAAGATGAAAATGAAGGTCAGCATATGGTTAAAACAGCTATCGAATACAATGATGGCCCTATCGCATTGCGTTACCCACGAGGAAATGGATATGGAGTACCTTTAGATCCAGAAATGAAATCTATTCCAATCGGTAGTTGGGAAGTATTGCGTGAAGGTGGAAATGCAACAGTTCTAACTTTTGGTACTACAATTCCTTTGGTAATGGCTGCAGTTGATGAATTAGCTGAAAAGGGTATCGATGTAAAAGTGGTAAATGCTCGTTTTATCAAACCAATGGATGAAGAAATGCTTCATGAAATTATGTCATCCAAAACACCGATTTTAACAGTAGAAGAATCTGTATTGCAAGGTGGATTTGGTAGCGCTGTTTTAGAATTTGCGAGTGACCACCACTATCAAAATAAGATTGAACGAATTGGTATTCCAGACCAATTTGTAGAGCAAGGTAGTGTAGATTTATTGTTAAATGAAATTAACATAACAAAAGAAGAAGTGATTAATCGTATTGAGACTTTAGTTCAAACGAATAATCGATTAGGAACGAAAACAGTATGACAAAACAGTTAAAAGAACGTGTTGACGTTCTGTTAGTAGAAAGAGGATTGTGTGAAACTCGTGAAAAAGCGAAGCGCTCAATAATGGCTGGACTCGTTTATTCGAATGAAACACGAATCGATAAAGCAGGAGAAAAAATACCTGTGGATGCACCTCTTCAAGTGAAAGGAAATCAACTGAGATATGTAAGTCGCGGTGGCTTAAAGTTAGAAAAGGCACTAGACCTTTTTGACATGTCTGTTGAAGGTAAAATCATGTTAGACATTGGTTCATCAACAGGTGGTTTTACTGATTGTGCATTACAGAATGGTGCCAAACATTGTTATGCGCTTGATGTAGGAACAAATCAATTGGCATGGAAAATTCGGTCTGACGAACGTGTTACCGTGATGGAAAAAACAAATTTCAGATATTCGAAACCTGAAGATTTTATCAATGGTCTGCCTGACTTTGCAACAATTGACGTTTCATTTATTTCATTATCGTTAATATTACCAGTATTGAAAACAATTTTATTACCTGGTGGAGATGTAATGGCGCTAGTGAAGCCACAATTTGAAGCGGGTAAAGAAAATGTGGGTAAAAAGGGGATTGTTCGAGATCCGAAAATCCATCTTGAAGTATTAGAACATACTGCGAAAGTAGCAACTGAACTAGGATTTGTAGTAAAAGAAGCTTCCTATTCACCTATTACAGGTGGTGAAGGGAACATTGAATTCCTATTCCATTTAGTGAACCCTAAGGACAATGAACAAGTATCATCTTTTACTGACTTCAAATCCATTGTAGACCAAGCACACCAGGAATTTAAATAAAGTTACACAATGAAAAAGCTATAGTTAATATATCATTTCTATATTGAGGTCCCAAAGTTTAGCAAAGCAAACTATTGGGACATTCTTTTTGCATAAAAAATGTATTTTCTAGAGTGTTATTATAAGTGACTTGAAAAAATTACACAAAATGTTAGTATAAATATACATATATATTCATAAGAGGTGCTAAATGAACAAAGGTCAACGTCATATGAGAATTCGTGAGATTATTACCAATGAAAATATTGAAACACAAGATGAAATTGTCGATCGCCTAAGACAAGCTGGCTATAACATTACACAAGCCACTGTTTCAAGAGATATTAAAGAATTACATTTAGTGAAAGTACCAATGCAAGATGGTCGTTATAAATACAGTTTACCAGCTGATCAAAGATTTAACCCACTACAAAAATTACAACGATCACTTTCAGATGCTTTTATTAGTATTGACGGTGCTTCTCACTTATTAGTTTTGAAAGCTCTACCTGGTAATGGAAATGCAATTGCAGTGTTAATAGATCACTTGGATTGGAAAGAAATAATAGGTACAATTTCTGGTGATGATACAATATTAATTATTTGTCGTTCAGAAAATGATCGAGAGATAATTAAGGATCGTTTATTAGCAATGCTATAGTTTGAGGTGATTATATTTGTTAAGAGAGCTTAATATACGCAACTTTGCTATTATTGAAGATCTGACTGTTAGTTTTTTAGAAGGTTTAACCGTTTTAACCGGTGAAACAGGTGCTGGTAAATCAATCATTATCGATGCTGTTCATCAACTAGCCGGTGGACGAGCTTCTTCCGAATTTGTTCGACATGGAGCAAATAAAGCAGAACTTTCGGGGTTATTTCAAATTACAAATAATCATCATGCAATTTATGAAAAACTACAAGAAGTTGGCATTGAGATTGAAGAAGATTCAGTCATTCTGCAACGAGATATAAATGAAAAAGGAAAAAGTGTTTGCCGTATTAATGGTAAACTCGTTCCTTTATCAATTCTTCGGGAAATTGGTAGTAAATTAGTTGATATACATGGTCAACATGAAAACCAAGAACTAATGGATGAAAAGCAACATATCCATTTACTCGATTATTTTGCATCAAGTACGATTTCAGCTGTTAAAGAAAAGTACTTAGAAACTTATCAAGCTTATAAAGAATTAAACAAAGAATTAATTCAATTGAGTAATGATGAAAAACGTTCCATTCAAAAAATAGACCTTTATCAATTTCAAATTAAAGAAATCGAAGATGCAAAGTTAAAAATAGGGGAAGAAGACGAATTACTTGATGAACGACGTCGACTTTCAAATTTTCATAAAATTTTTGAACGTGCAAGCATTGCCTACGAATCGATTTCAGGTGATATGAATGGTTTAGACCTAATTGGCAAATCAATGGGTGCATTAGATGATATAGCGGACCTTGATGCTCAATTTAAAGAAATTCAAGATATTGTCTCTTCTTCTTTTTATTCACTTCAAGACGCATCGTATCAAATAAAAAATATACTTGATGACCTCGAATTTAATCCTGAAAGATTAAATGAGGTTGAATATCGATTAACGCAATACCAAAATATGAAAAGAAAATATGGTTCGACAGTTGAAGAAATCTTGTCGTACCTTGAAAAAATTAAAGAAGAATTAGGGCTATTATTGAACCGTGATGAAGCGGTAAGATTAGCTGAAGAACAGCTTCAAGAAATGGAAAAAAAGCTCGATTTATATGCTAATGAATTGTCAAAGTTAAGAAAAAGCTCTGCTTTAAACTTAAGCAATGCCATAATGGAACAACTTCGTGACCTGCATATGGAGAAAGCAAAATTTATTGTTAATTTTGATATTCTAAAACAATTCGACCTAAATGGGAAAGATTCAGTTACTTTTTATATTTCTACCAATGTCGGAGAACCGCCAAAATCTTTACCAAAAATTGCATCTGGTGGAGAGTTATCGCGAATAATGCTTGCTTTAAAAACCATTTTCTCTTCAAGTGAAGGAGTTACTTCTATTATATTTGACGAGGTTGACACTGGAGTTAGTGGTCGAGTTGCTCAAGCGATTGCTGAAAAAATATCTGCAATTTCTCGCCATTCTCAAGTATTATGTATTACCCATTTACCACAAGTTGCAGCGATGGCAGATCAACATTATTTAATAAGAAAAGATATAGAAGATAATCGAACTTTTACAACAGTATCCAATATTGGCATCGAAGAACGTGCTGAAGAAATTAGCCGGATGATGAGTGGTGCTGAAATAACAGATTTAACATTGCAACATGCAAAAGAATTATTAAATTTAGCAGAAGATCGAAAAAAAGAATCAAAAGTGAAAATATAAATTCATAAAATTGTCGACAATATAATTATGTATTGGTCGGCAATTTTTTATTTTTATTATAAGTATTTAACGACAAATATTTACCTCTCATTAATGAATGGTTTCTGACACATAGTAATGTTACAAACTTTAGAGGAGGTGGACTATGAGACATATGCGTAAACTGTTTACAATAATTTTACTCATCACTTTTTTTATGTCACATACTGTTTATGCGGAAGCGAAAAAGCTCATTCCGATGGGTGAATCTATTGGAATACAGTTACAATTACCATTTGTCTATGTTGCTCATGATGTTCTATTACCGAGTGGGGAATGGCTGAAAAAGGGTGATTTCATTACAGAATTAAACGGCCGAAAAATTAATTCTGTAAGTACTTTAAAAGAAGAATTAACTGAAAGCGATTTAACCTTATCGGTTCAAAAGAAGGATGAAAAACGTAATTTATCCTTAACGAAGGAAGAAGCGAGTAATATTTTACCTTTTTTGAAAGATGAAACGGATGGTATCGGAACGTTAACATATATTGATCCAGAATCTAAACAATATGGAGCATTAGGTCATCAAATTATTGATGGGGTATTAAATGCACCACCGAAATTTACTGAAGGATCCATTTTTTTAGCATCAATCGAGCAAATAAAAAAGAGTAGTCCAGGCCATCCCGGATATAAAATTTCTGTCATAAACAATAATAATATCCGTCTAGGAAGTATTAAATCGAATGATTTATACGGTATTTTTGGGCAATGGGAAACTAATAATCAAAGTTTACGACAACCAATAGAAATTATGCATGCGAAGGATATTAAGTTAGGTAAAGCAGAAATCTACACTGCAATAGAAGGATCCAAAGTAGAAAATTTTGATATAGAGATAATTAAATGTGAAGATAATATTTTACAATTTGTTGTAACAGATAAAGAATTATTAGATAAAACAGGTGGCATTTTACAAGGGATGAGTGGTAGTCCAATTATCCAAGATAATAAATTTGTTGGGGCGGTTACACATATGTTTGTCGAACAACCGTCTAAAGGAGCAGCAATTACTGTCGTTGAAATGTTAAAACAAACTCCATAATGGGATAAAACGACTATACAATAACGAATTGTATAGTCGTTTTATTGTTTATTTAGTGAAAAAATGATTTACATAATATTTTGATTTTGATAATTTATCGGAAATTTTGTCGACGGGTAGTGAATTTATCGGTCTAGTTAATCATTTTCAAAATGTAAAAAGGTTTTTAAATAACTGTTGTCGAAATAAGAATCGTCAAGTGAAAAAAACTGTGACTTCTTAAATAAAGGGGTATTTTTTAGTAGAATTAGACCATAGGGGGAATTTTTTTGACGAAAGTAAGAGTAGCGATTGCTGACGATAACAGAGATTTAGTAAGAACTTTAGAACAGTTTTTTGAGAATCATCCCGATATTGATATCGTTGCCACAGCACCAAATGGAAAACTATGCCTAAAAATGTTAGAAGATTTTCATCCAGATGTACTACTATTAGATATTATTATGCCACATTTAGATGGTTTAGCGGTTTTAGAAGCGATGTATGGAGATGATCGTTTTGCAAATACACAAGTCATTATGTTAACTGCTTTTGGACAAGAAGATGTTATGAAGCAAGCTGTAACATATGGCGCTTCTTATTTCATGTTAAAACCATTTGAATTTGACCAACTCGTGCAAAAAATATTACATTGTGCTGGACAAAAACCCGAAACGGTAAAACGTCAAAGTATTCTACAGCCAGAGCCAACTGGTAAGGTGAATCAACGTCAACTGGATACAACAATTACTGCAATTATTAAAGAAATTGGAGTTCCAGCTCACATTAAAGGATATTCTTATTTAAGAGAAGCAATTCAAATGGTTTATTATGATATTGAATTGCTTGGATCTGTGACAAAAATTTTATATCCGGAAATTGCTAAAAAATTTGGAACGACTCCATCCCGCGTTGAACGTGCGATTCGTCATGCTAT
>DATMFE010000083.1:0-24771 GCA_035556295.1 Ureibacillus sp. | reverse complement strand
GAATTGGAGACTGGTTTAGCAATACTAAGTAGTTATTACATTTTTTCAGGTGCACTTACGCCGATTAAACGTAAAGCATTTGCTAACGTAACACGAACAGCATTAATTAAAGCTAAACGTGCTTCTGTTAACTCTTTATTGTCTGGATTTAATACTTTTTCTGCATTGTAGAAGCTGTGGAAGCTCGCTGCTAGTTCTTGAATGAAGTTCGCAACTCTGTGTGGCGTGCGGTGTTTAGCTGCTTCAGCCACAACTTGCGGGAATGAGCCCACTTTTTTCAGTACTTCTTCTTCTTTTTCTGCAGTTAATACATTCAAGTTTTCTAATGAAGCGGCAAAGCCTTGTTCTTCAGCGGAACGTAAGATTGAGCAAATACGGGCATGTGCATATTGAGCATAATATACTGGGTTTTCGTTTGATTGAGAAACAGCTAAGTCTAAATCAAAGTCCATATGCGAATCACATGCAGTTTTCACGAAGTAGTAACGCACTGCGTCTAATCCAACTTCTTCAACTAGATCACGCATAGTAACTGCGTTCCCTGTACGTTTACTCATTTTATATTTTTCGCCGTTCTTATAAAGTTGAACCATTTGAATTACTTCAACTTCTAATTTTTCACGGTCGTAACCAAGCGCTTGGATTGCTGCTTTCATACGAGGAATGTAACCATGGTGGTCAGCACCCCAGATGTTGATTAATTTATCAAAGCCACGTTGAATTTTATCTTCATGGTAAGCGATATCAGGTGTTAAGTATGTGAAAGAACCATCTGATTTTTTCAACACACGATCTTTATCGTCGCCGAAAGTAGTTGAACGGAACCAAGTTGCCCCTTCTTGTTCAAATACATGACCATTTTCTTTTAATTTATTTAATGCAACATCAATTTTTCCGTTTTGGTATAACGAAGTTTCAGAATACCAAACATCAAAATTCACGCGGAAGTTTGCTAAGTCATTTTTTAATTTATCTAGTTCTAGTTTTAAGCCATTTTCACGGAAGAAGTTATAACGTTCTTCGTCTGACTTTTCTAAGATTGAGTTACCGTATTGTTCTACAATTTTCCCTGCAATATCAATAATATCTTGACCGTGATAACCATCTTCAGGCATTTCTGCTTCTAAGCCTAAAGCTTGTTTATAACGAGCTTCTAATGAGTATGCAAGATTGTTTATTTGATTACCAGCATCGTTAATGTAATATTCACGAGAAACAGCATAGCCCGCAAAATCTAAAACATTACATAATGAGTCACCAAATGCTGCACCGCGCGCATGACCTAAGTGAAGGTCACCAGTTGGATTGGCAGATACAAACTCCACTTGTACTTTCTCCCCACCACCAGATGTTGAGCGTCCATAGTTTTCACCTTGTTCTTTAACAGCTTTCACAACTTGTGCTAAGAAGTCTTTACGAACAGTAATGTTAATAAAACCAGGTCCAGCGATTTCAACTTTCTCAATATCTGTTCCTTCTGTTGCAAGATTTTCAATAATGCTTTCTGCAATGGCACGAGGTGGCTTTTTCGCTAATTTTGTTAATTGCATTGCAAGATTTGTTGCAAAATCACCATTTGCTTTGTCTTTTGGTGTTTCTAGGTGGATGTTTATTTCATTTGCATCTTCAACTAAACCTGCTTTCGTCACTGCTTGTGCTAAAGCATCTTTAATTGATTGTTGTAATTGTTCTACTGCGTTCATGCTTTTCCCTCCGAATATTGTATGTCCAAATTATATTCTCCAACGGCTTGTCCGCCAATAATTAAATCATAGTTTATCTGAAATCTACCTGTTACAGAAGCTTCTTCATTATGTTGATGAGTTAATTGATTCGTTTTCGTAGTGATCGGCAAAGTTCCAAATTGAGTTTCATAGTGCCCATTTTCTATTGTTTGCATATTAAATGGAAGCCTCATGTTGACCCCACCATTTCTTAAGATGAGCGCATGATCTCCGTTCATTCTCACAGTTGTACGAATACTTTTCCCGTCCAAAACTTCTTCGTATCGTAAGTACATTTTATCTGTTTTTTGGATAAAGGAGCCCTGCAACCACAGCTCATATGATTCAGCCTCTCCATCTGTTGGTATTATGGATGATATAAGTTTTATTTTAACTTGTTTTTCAACATTCATCATACTGCGGTACTTCCCTTCCTTATATAACCTTATTATTATAGGACGATTGGTTGAGATTTATCAAGGAGGAACTTAGAAGCTTGATAATTAATGAGGTTATATCTTTCTCGTTTACGATGAATCAATCTTATTTGTGGCAAAATCGTTCTCTTTTTTGACGGAATCAATCTGATTTATGGCAATATCATTCTCATTTGTGACGGAATCAATCTACTTTGATTTATCAATCCCTTTTGTGACAAGTTCGTTCTAAATTAAGGCAAGATCGAACTGTTTATTGACAAGACCAATAGCATGTCCAAATAAAAAGCACAGAGAATGTATACCATCCCCCGTGCCTTGCTAATTTAATCTCCGTACTAAATTATTTCACCCAACCAAGAATCATCTCGCGAAGTATTTTACTTGCTGTATTCGCAGTCATTTCCGATGTATCGTAAATTGGTGCTACTTCAACTAAATCAAACCCAACAACATTCACATCGCTACCAGCAATAGCATGGATAGATGCTAATAACTCTTTTGATGTAATACCACCAGCATCAACTGTTCCTGTTCCTGGTGCATGTGCTGGATCAAGAACATCAATATCGATTGTGACATATACATTGCGCCCTGCTAATGTTGGAAGAATCTCTTTTAATGGCTCAAGCACTTCAAATTTTGAAATGTGCATTCCGTTTTCGCGAGCCCATTCAAATTCTTCTTTCATACCAGAACGGATACCGAAAGAATAAACATTTTTTGGACCGATGTGCTCTGCTATTTTACGAATAGGTGTTGAGTGAGATAATGGCTCCCCTTCATAATCAGTACGTAAATCAGTGTGAGCATCGAAATGAATAATTGCTAAATCGTTATACTTTTCATAAACAGCTTTCATTACAGGCCAAGAGACTAAATGTTCTCCCCCCATACCAACTGGAATTTTGCCATCTGCTAGAAGCGTTTTAATGTACTCTTCGATTAAATCTAATGACTTTTGTGCATTTCCGAAAGGTAGCGGAATGTCTCCTGCATCAAAATATTTCACATCATCTAGTTCGCGGTCTAAATACGGACTATACTCTTCTAATCCAATTGATACTTCGCGAATTCGACCTGGACCAAAACGCGATCCCGGACGGTAACTTACAGTCCAGTCCATCGGCATTCCATATAAAACAGCTTTTGATTCTTCATAATTTGGGTGGCTCTTAATAAATACATTTCCTGAATATGTTTCATCAAATCTCATTACATTCACCTACTAATAAATTTTTAATTAACTTTATAAACGACAGTTCGCGATCCTGTTCAGCCGAAAATGGTCTTTATAGCTCTTATAAAGGACGGTTCGCAGCCTTTTCTAAACAGAATTGGTCTTTATAGCCTTTATAAAGTACGGTTCACAACCTTTATTGCCCAGTAATGTCCTTCATCACCATGTTCCCGACAATTCTCGATAGATAACTGCCTTTTTTTGTCCTTGTACCTTTACTACTCTTCCCCAAGACCAACGATAATTTTCAGTATTATTCACTGAAAATTATGAATAAGTCCTATCTTGAAACTTTGTTCGACGATTTTCGTATACAATTTATACATTGTTCATAGAAAAATAAGATATTTTTCTGACATTTTGACAAAGTGCTACAATCTATCATTTCCTGACAATCCAAGAAATTATTTTGGCTCCGGAAAAATTATAGTGGTTTTTTGTTAGTTAGGAAAGAAAAAGTTTTCCTGGTAATTCATAACTACAAATCAACTTAGTCTTACATTAAGTTGTCATTTGTATGCATCAATCACCACTTTTTCGGAAATTATCAGATTAAATGATTCATATCAAGTCTATACTATCGTTAATTGGAAAGAATGGGGTGAATATGGTTGAAAAGACGAAGCTATCTTCGTAAAAAAAGACGACAAAAGTGGTTAAAAATTTCAGTATTAACTGTTGTCGGGTTAATATGTGCCTTGGCCGTTGGGCTTTTATCATTGCGTATTTATGCCCAAATTGCAGGAGCCCCGCCTCTTATCATACCAAAAGCATCTGTTTTCTTAGATAGTAATGGAAATAAAATAGGTGATTATTATACAGAAGAAAGACGTTACTGGATTGAACTTGATGAAGTATCACCTTACTTATTAGATGCAACTATTGCAGTAGAAGATAAAGATTTTTATTCACATGGTGGCTTTGATTATTCTCGTATTGCAAGTGCCATTTTAAAAGATCTTAAAACACAAAGCATGGCTGAAGGTGCTAGTACCATTACTCAACAGCTTGCACGAAATTTATATTTGACACTCGATAAAACATGGACAAGAAAAATTAGTGAAGCACTATATGCCTATCGATTAGAGATTTTTTATTCAAAAGATGAAATATTAGAAGGTTATTTAAATACTGTCAATTATGGACATGGTATGTACGGAGTTGAAGCAGCAAGCCAATATTACTTTAGTAAATCTGCTAGTGAGTTAACCTTAGCAGAGTCTGCTATGTTAGCTGGAATTCCAAAAGGACCAAGTATTTATTCACCAATTATTAACTTTGAAAAAGCTACAAACCGTCAGAAATTGATTTTAAGTTTAATGGAAGATCAACAGCTAATAAGTGCAAATGAAAAAGAGCGCGCAATAAGTGAACATATCGCCCTAAAAAATGATGAATGGATTGCCTCTAATAAGGTCGCACCTTATTTTTTAGATACCGTTTGGCAAGAAGCAACACAAATTATCGAACAAAAAGGGTTAAATATTCGTGAAGGCGGTTGGACAATTAAGACAACCTTAAACCAAGCTCATCAACAGGCAGCCGAAGCAGCAATTGAAAAAAATATGCCTGAGAGCGATTTACAAGTTGGTTTTGTAAGTATGGATGTAAATAATGGCTTTGTTACAGCGATGGTTGGTGGACGGGATTATCGAGTAAGTCCCTTTAACCGTGTAACGCAAGCTGCAAGACAACCCGGTTCAACGATAAAACCAATACTATATACAGCAGCTTTAGAAAATGGCTTTTCACCTTTGACTTATCTAGACGTTAGTGAAACGATATTTACTTATGATGGTGGTAGATCTACTTACCAACCAAAAAACGTTAATGGAAAATTCGCTGATAACGCCATGTCACTTGCACAAGCCCTTGCAATATCAGATAACATTTACGCTGTAAAGACATTACAAGAGATAGGCCATAATGATTTCCGTGATATGTTAAAACGATTTGATCTTTCTTATTCATCTGGAGACAACCCTTCAGCAGCACTTGGAACAATTGAAACGTCATTATATGACATGACAAATGCTTATAATATCATTGCAGCCTATGGACAAAAACGAAATGCAACGACGATCCTTTCAATTCAAAATGCAAAAGGTGAAATAATATATGAATATAGTCCACCTGCAGCGGAGCAAGTCGTCTCTGAGCAAGATGCATTTATTATGACTCAGTTAATGACAGGTATTTTTGACCCAGTCTTTAACGATTACTCACCTGCCACTGGTATTTCTTTAAGATCGCGTATGACCCATACTTACGCTGCTAAATCTGGATCTACTGTGAGTGATCAATGGTTAATCGGATTTACACCAAGTTTGACTGCAGGTGTTTGGAATGGATATGACCAAGGAAAAACATTGACTGGTTCAAGTGATTTGACTGCAACGAAGCAAATTTGGATTGAATTTATGGAAGCAGTTAACAAAGGAACTGAAAATGAAGCATTTAAAGTGCCTAGTGGTGTAGAAGGTGTATTAGTAGACATTGAATCAGGGAAACTTGCCACGGACGCTTGCCCTAAACAACGTCTTGTTTATGTTAAAACCCAGGATGTACCTACTGAAAAATGTTCACTCTTTGAAAATGAAGACTGGAATCAATTCTTTAACTTATTTGATATTGAAGGATTTAAAGATATGTTTGGGTTCTAATATCAATTATGAAGGAAAATAAAAAAGCTCTCTCTTATTCGGAAATAATACTTTCCAACGTAAGAGAGAGCTTTTTTGGCAATCGAAAGCATGAAAATTATGGGGCATTTGGCTTGGGATTGGTTCAAATGCCGCATAGTTTTCATGTCCATCAATTTGCCAAGGTGTCCTAGTTCATTATTTGAACTATAATGTAAATGTACCCTTTTTCCAACCTAGTTTCAATAAAGGATTAATTGGTAAAGTTAACTGTCACAAATCGTTCATAATATAGAATAACAATACCCTGAAAAATATTGACAAAACCAACTGATTCCGCTACTAATTATTTTGAAATAATATAACTCAATTCACCTGTAGATCATTTTTTAATTGATCTACACTTCGAACCCACATTTCCTTATTGTGAATTTGCAAAAATTCAGCTAATACTTTCTTTGACTCATCATCCATAAAATCAACTAAAATTCGTCGCTTCATAGATTTGTCCATTTTATTTACATGGTCTGCTAATATTTTATAACCACGTCTTTTCTCACGGTTCACTACCATTTCACACGCTGTAACACCCGCATAGTATGGCCCGTCTTCCTTAAAGTCAATCGTCACCCATACAAGCCAATAAGGTTTACCACCCTCTGAATCGGCACGATCAGTTGTAAATTTGATACCCTTTTCTACAGCACTTTTCGCGTGCATTGCACCGATATCAATAAAGGCATTTTTCTCTTCAATATCAATAAATAAAGGCGTGACATTTTCTAGAGATAAAGAACCTATGCCAAACCCTTTATGTCCATCTGTTGGATCATTTTTTATTATCGTAAAGCCTATTTTTTGTTTTGGTTTTTCTTCGCTTGTCATTGTAAATCCCTCCATCTAAGCCTATTATAATGAATATACACTAATTATATCCACTAAGGAGGATGCAACATGCCAATCGTAACTGTAAAATTACTTGAAGGTCGTACAGATGAACAAATTAAAGCTCTAGTTGAAAAAGTAACTGAGGCAGTGGTAGAAACAGTTAATGCGAAACCAGAAGCTGTTACAGTAGTTGTTGAAGAAATGGCTAAAAATCGATACGCTACAGGTGGCGTAAGAGCTAGCGATAAATAAAATAAAAGAGAATCCTCACGTCAGACGAAGGATTCTCTTTTATTTTGGAATCTTACAGATTAAATAAATAAAATTTCTTTCGGATAGTACACTTTATAATCTACTTTAATATTATTTGCCATTGCGGACACGATATGTGATTGCTCCGAAAGTTCTCGAATTTCCCCGCTTGGCATCTCTAAGTAGATTGGTTTTTTCGTTGATTTTGTACCAGGACGGTAGAAATCATAGGGTAAATCAGATGTTGAATCTGGTTTTACATAATATTCTGGATCGAATCCATGTGCTCTAACCTGCTCGATTAACCAAGCATATCGTTCTGGCTCTTCTTCAGGATTCAAATCTACATGGGCAAACAAATCTCGATTAATAAATCTCCTACATAAATCTTTTAGAATGGTATCCTCTTCATCCATCCAAAACTGGAAATATGCAAGCAGAATATTTTCATCTAGAGCTAAATAGTCTTTCAAACTCACGTTATTTTCAAAGAAGGCTTGGAAATGAACCGGTTCAAATTTAAATTGGTATCCTTCTTCATATAATTTTTTTACTCGTTTTAAAATATTATTTAAAATTGACTCTGCACTACGGGAAACAGGATGGAAATAGATTTGTAGATACATCTGATATCTAGACATAATATAATCTTCTATCGCATGCATACCTGAAGCTTTGAAGACAATTTGTCCTTGTCTTGGGCGTATAACCCGTAATATTCGTTCCATATCAAAATGGCCATAACTAACACCTGTAAAATAAGCATCCCGTTGTAAGTAATCCATTCGATCCGCATCTATTTGGCTCGAGATGAGGCTAACAGCAATATTATTTGTATAGTTTTTTTCAATTACTAATGCGACTCTTTCAGGAAAATCCTCAGACACCTTTCTCAAAATCGCATTCACTTCCGTGTTCCCTAATAAGATTAGTCTCGTATAATATTCATGGTCTGTGTGGAACACATTTTCAAATGCATGAGAAAACGGACCATGCCCTAAATCATGAAGTAAAGCAGCGCATAAAACAACTAATCGCTCACTCTCATCCCACTCTGGTCGCCCACGAAATACATCATCTACAATACGTCGAACAATTTCATAGACCCCTAGTGAATGATTAAAACGGCTGTGTTCTGCTCCATGAAACACTAAATAGGAAGTGCCTAGCTGTTTAATTCTACGTAATCGTTGAAACTCTTTTGTACCGATTAAATCCCAAATGACTTGATCGCGCACATGAACATAGCGGTGCACAGGATCCTTAAATACTTTTTCTTCTACTAGCTTAGAATTAGCGTAATTACTCACTGTCCACACCTCACTCCCACAATCTTACTCTTATTATATGTGAGATTTGAAATAATTACATCAAACTCTATTTATTTCATAAACAGAAAAATAAAAAAGGGGTAGTATAGATAGTTCAGCTTTCTATACTCCCCTACTTTTTTATTCAAATACTTTTGTTTCTAAGTTATTTAGTAGTCACAATCCTTGAAACATAAGATCCGTCTCAAAAGGACTGTTACTGACCTCTTTCTCGGATATTAACCTTTTAACTTTGCTTTTACTTTTTCCATTAACTCTTCTTCAGTTAATGCATTAACAGGTCTACCATTTACAAAAGTAAATGTTTTTTTACGCCCTGGTCCACAATATGAATGACAGCCTATTTCAAATGTTGCATTTGGATCTAATTCTTTCAACTTTGGAATTAACGTTTTTAAGTTAACGGCCTGACATTCATCGCAAACTTTAAATTCGTTTGCCATATTGTCTACAACCCTTTCTATTTGAATATATACGAGTCTTATTATTAACTAAATGCTATTTTATCTTAAAGAATATAAGGCATTCAAGCAAAAAACAGACATATCCGTCAAAGGTCTGAATGCACTATTTAAAAAATACTATAATTTTTTACTATTAACCTAAACAATATGAATATTTTTCTAATTTATTGGCGAGTATACATATTGAACAAATAAAACTATTAACATCACAGGAGGTTAAACAATGGTCAAAATTAGACAAGATGCTTGGCTAAAAGAAAACGATGAACTATTAGCTGAAGCGGTTTTACGTCACGTTAAAGAAGGTAGTACTCAATTAAATGCTTTTGAGGAAGCTGGAGATGCGTTAAATCGTACAGCGGCAGCATGCGGTTTTCGCTGGAACGCCGTTGTCCGTCGTTTATATGAAAAAGAATTAGCAGAAGCTAAAAAAGAAAGAAAAGAGAGAATGAGAGTATTAGGTGTAAACGGTAGACGCCGTAGCCAAGGTGTTTATTTACTACCATCTACTACACAAACTACAAGTAGTAATGAAGAAGTAAAATCTATTCCTCTGTCAGCTCTTAATCTAGATATAGTCATTGCTTATTTATTACGCTTACAACATAATGGTGGCTCTGACAATGAAGCTACTAAATGGCGTCAAGTTGCAAATGCAGCTACAGAGAAAATTAAAGAGCTAGAGAGAAAGATTTCCTCACTAGAATCAGAAAACCGCGCAATTCGCGAAGATTACGAACAATTTGTACAAATTATGAATCGTGCTCGTAGACTTGTAACATTAGAAGAAGACGAACAACGAATTGCACCCGTATTCAAAATGGAGAAAAACGGTAATCTGGTAGCAAATTATGCAACTAGTAATAACGATCTCGGTAAAGAAAATGTGGATGTGCCTCATTAAGCACATCCTTCTTTTTTATCATCCTACTGATTTGGTAAAAGCATTTTCTTATTTCGTTCGAAAACTCGATTTAAATAAAATGCATAGTACTCTGTTTCTTTTTCATTTAGGTTTTGCAGATTCATATCTCCATTGGATAGCATAAACTTTTGCAGATTTGCCACCGTTTCAAAAACAGTCATTTCTTTGTTTAACAATTCACTTAAACTCGCCATTACAGAGGGCTTAATCTCTGGATAGACAAATTTCGTTTTTTCACCTTTTAAACTGATTTGGTAAAAATCTCTTATCAGTTCTGCACGTTCACTTCCACTACCTTCAATACATAAATAGATTTGCACTGCAATTCCTTGTCTAATTCGCCGCTGTGAAATTCCTGCAAATTTTCTACCTTCTATACTTAAATCATATGAACCCGGACAATAAGATCCAACAATTTCGTAAGCTTTTATCTCTGAAGCTACTTCTGGGAATAAATATTTAATTAGGTTAACCATTGCCTCATAGCCATCATTAATACTGATTGCATGGTCCTTCTCAGGTAAAACGAGTGAGATATTTAATACACCAGAATCTAATACAACTGCAAGGCCACCTGAGTTCCTTACAATAGAATGGTACCCTCTTTTTTCTAATAAACTTATGCCTTCTAGTACATAAGGTAATCTATGATCTTGTATTCCCAATACAACCGTCTTGTCGTGAACCCATGTTCGAATCGTCGGGTGGGACATTCCCTGCCCAACAAGATGACAGAGAGTGTCATCCATTGCAAAGGATTCTAATGGTGTTTTATCCATTGCACTTATCGATTGATCAATAAAGCGCCAGCTTCTTTGATTTAGTAATTGATTCATTTTGTATTACTCCTAAATATTCATTTTAACATTTGCTTCATTTTTTTAGCATACACGTTTTACTTTTTGAAAGAAAGTGGACAGACTATTGACGAAATCGTGAATTTCATCATTTCACATATTCAAATCAAGGAAATTTTTTAATTTTATGCTAAGATTGTGATTGATAATGATATTCAATTAAGGGAGTGTTTAACCAATGAACGAAGCAGCTATTACATTAGACGGTTGGTACTGTTTACACGACTTCCGTGCAATTGACTGGACTTCATGGAAATTAGTTTCTGGAGAAGAGCGTGCAAAAGCAACGGAGGAATTTATTCAATACCTTGAAAAATTAAACGAAGCACATGTAGCAAAAACTGGTTCACATGCTTTTTATTCGATTCTTGGTCAAAAAGCGGACTTTATGTTAATGATTCTTCGTGAAACACCTGAAGAATTACAAGAATTAGAAGCAGAATTCAACAAATTGGCAATTGCCGACTTTACTATTCCAACGTATTCATACGTTTCAGTTGTTGAACTTTCTAACTACTTATCAAAAGAATCAAATGAAGATCCATACCAAAATCCTCATGTACGTGCACGTTTATATCCTGAGTTACCTCGTACAAAATATTCATGTTTCTATCCAATGGATAAACGACGTGAAGGTAACGACAATTGGTACATGCTAACTATGGACGAGCGTCGTGATCTAATGCGTTCTCACGGATTAATTGGTCGTAGCTACGCTGGAAAAGTAAAACAAATTATAACGGGTTCTGTTGGTTTAGATGACCACGAATGGGGCGTAACATTATTCTCTGATGACATGCTTCAATTTAAGAAAATTGTTTACGAAATGCGTTTTGATGAAGTATCTGCACGTTACGGGGAATTTGGTGAATTCCTAGTTGGTAATCTTCTTGATAACGAACGTTTAGCTAACTTCTTATCAGTAAATAAATAAAAAAATTAAGACCAGGTAACCTTTTGGTGCTTGGTCTTAATTTTTTTCATCTTTTGCTTTTAAGATTAATATGATTGTATTAATGAAAAAACCAATGAATAAAATCAATATAAATAAATACCAATGCAATGGTTGTTGATATATGGTTCCAACAATGAATGCAAGCACAGCACTAATGACAATAGCGATCCAAGGTCCTAATTGCATTGTACCAACCCCTTATTTCATGTTCTGAAACAATATCCTTTATTGCATCCAACTCAAAACTCCATATAATACCGTCTACTCTTTTCCACTATTATATTGCCGGAACAGCCAAATATACGAAGTTAACTAGATACTTTAGATGAATTTTGTGTCAGGGTAATACAATTTTCTACATTTTTATCAATTTTTATTCTGAAATGATAGTTGAAGCATACATTATTTTGAGGAGGTATGAACGATCAAAGAAATCGCAATTGATAAACTCTAATCAATGTCGTTTTTGTCACAGATGATGTAGATTTTGATTTTCATACCTTACAGGTGATAACCCAGTCATTGGAAGATTGATGAGACGCTGGGTGCTATCTATCACGTTGCTACTTTATCCCTCGGTCCAGGCAATGAGCTGGAAATTAAAAATTTAATTGAAAGGATGTTTTGGATTGAATTATTACTGGAATCCTAACAATCAGCAACAACCCTATACCACTTACCCACAATTCCAATTTCCTACTCAAACACAAAGTCAATCACAACAAACAACACCTCCACCAACGACTGGTGGAACAATGTTTACACCTGCAGGAGGTACTGGTTTTCCAACTGCTACACTTCGCGGTGAGGAATCTTATATCGAAAATATCTTAAGGCTTAACAGAGGAAAAGAAGCTGTGTTTTCCTTCACAATTCCATCAGCTGTAGGAACTAGTGAAAGCGGAAATACCGTGCTAGTTCGCGGTGTTGTTGTAGAAGCAGGTAGAGATCATGCCATTATTCGTGAGAATGAAACAGACCATTTCTATTTATTCCCAATGGTTTATTTTGATTATGCACGATTTGAAGAGCCAATTACGTATTTAACTGCCGGAACAGTTACGAATGCTGCTCCTAGAAGATGATAAGTTAAAACCCACTTCATCCCCCATTAGGGTATGTGAAGTGGGTCCTTTTCATTTATATTTTAAATTTTTGAACTTCTGTTTGTAATGATAATGCTTTTTCACTTAATTCGACTGCAATCGTGTTTACTTGATCCATTGTTGCTGCCTGTTCTTCAATAGCAGCAGCAATAATTTCAACTTCTTTTGAGGATTCAGTAGAACTGTTTGAAATTTCATTTACAGAAGCGGATACTTCTTCTGCACTTGCTGAAATTTGTTCTGCTGTTGCTGAGATTTCGGATATTTGAACTTTCATTGTTTGTACTGCTTGTACAATTGTTGAAAATGCATTGCCAGCTTCCCCAATAATTTCCACACCGTCTTTAACAGATGAAATAGAGTTGGATACGCCGTGCGCTACGTTTTCTGTATCCTTTTTTATTTCAATTGTTAAGTCAACGATTTTGCTTGCAGATTCTTTTGACTGTTCAGCCAGTTTTCGTACCTCGTCAGCTACAACTGCAAAGCCTTTTCCATGTTCACCTGCACGTGCAGCTTCAATTGCTGCATTTAATGCAAGTAAATTAGTTTGCTCAGTAATTTCTGTTATGGTTCTCGAAATAACTTCTATTTCGTTTGTTTGTTTACTTAATTTTTGTACTAGATCATTAACCATATTTGTGGATTGATTAATGACATTCATTTGTTGTTCTGCATTCGAAATGATTTTGCCACCATTGCTTGCAATGTCACTAGCTTCCAAAGAACTAGAATGTAAGTGTTGTGTCGATTCTGCAATACGACTTACCCCAGCTGCTGTTTCTTCCATAGCAGTTGCGCTATCATTCGCCGATTGAGCATTCGTGCTTGCACTTTTAGCTGTAACACTTACACGATTTGTAACATCCTCTGTTGTTGCTGTTATTTCCTCGG
Source organism: Ureibacillus sp. (assembly GCA_035556295.1). Taxonomy (GTDB): domain Bacteria; phylum Bacillota; class Bacilli; order Bacillales_A; family Planococcaceae; genus Ureibacillus. Next base: position 11,056 of record DATMFE010000083.1, on the reverse strand, counting down.
TACTAGCTGTTAGTTCCTCTGAAGCTGCAGTTAAATGCTCTGCATTTTCTTGAACATTTGTAATAAGAGACTTCAAATTATTTTTCATTTTATTAAACGAATTAGCTAATTGTCCGATTTCATCCTTTGAACGGGTTTCCATATCATCAATAGTTAAGTCTCCAGAAGCGATTGTTTCTAGATTTTCCACAGATCGTTTAAGTGGCTGTGATATTGTTTTGCGGACATATCGAACTAATACAACACTTATTAATAAACTTATAACGAGTATGATAATAGAAATCAATTTTGACGAAGAAATGGCTGAGTCAGACTCATTATTGATTTTCATTAATTGTTCATTTTGATATTCATGAATTTTATCGATTGTTTGTGTTAATCCATCAAATGCGTCAGATAAATCTGTGGACATAATACTTTTGGATTCATCTAATCGACCTTTACGATACGTTTTTAATACTTCATCAAGAGAAGTTTCATACGTTTTCTTAAACTCTTGTATATCTGCTAAGTAACCTTTCATCGTATCACTAGTAGTTAAGGAGTCTAATTCTTCAAGTTTTTGTGTGAGTATATCTTGAAAAGATGATAATTCCTCTTGTGACTTTGTTGAGCCCGTTATCATAATTTGGCGTAAATGTAGACCTTGCATCGAAATATTATAACGAATATCATCGGCTAATTGAATTTGTACAACACGATCATCTAAAGCTTTATCCATTTTGCTACCGATATTATTTAAATTCATAAAATTAATACCAATTATTATACAAATCAAAACAATAAATATATAAAATGATGCGTTCAGTTTTCTACCTATGCTCATTTAATCATAATTCCCCTTTGTCTAAGCTGCCTAATTAACTTTACATGATTAAATAGATTCAATTGTAATCTTTAATTAGTTACTTTGTATTTAAGTATTCCAATGTAGCCATCCCTAATGTTTTAGCAGCAATGAGCATTGCTCGTTCATCAAAATCAAAGCGAGGATGATGATGAGGATAGGCTGTTTCCCATGAAGGATCTTTTGCACCTGTCATAAAGAATGTTCCTGGTACCTTTTCTAAATAATAAGCAAAATCTTCTCCAATCATAAACGGATCACATTCGATAACCTTTTGCACTTCATGAATGTCATTTGCAATTTGTGACACAAACTCTGTTTCCTCACGATGGTTAACCACTGGTGGATATCCTCTGAAAAATTTATATTCGTAAGATGCATTTGCACCTTCACATACAGATTTTAAAAGCAATTCAATTTCATTCTCAATTTGTGTGCGAATATCCTCATCAAAGGTTCTTACAGTTCCCTTTATCTCAACTTTTTCAGCAATTACGTTAAATGGATTAATTGCTTCAAAATGCCCTACAGATATTACTGCAGATTTTAGAGGGTTTAATCTTCTTGAGACAATGGATTGTAGTTGGGTTACAAATTGTGAACCTAGTAGAATAGAATCTATCGCATTATGAGGTTCTGCCCCATGTCCACCCATTCCACGAATTGTAATTTCAAATCGGTCTGCTGCAGCCATAATAGCTCCATCTCGAACCCAAACTTCACCTAAAGGTGTTGGTGCCCATAAATGTGTACCAAAAATAACATCAACCCCATCTAAGCAACCATCTTCGATCATCGGTTTAGCCCCACCTGGCGCTAACTCTTCAGCGTGCTGATGAATGAAAACAATGTTACCTGCAATGTGTTCTTTCAACTCATTTAAAACTTTAGCCAGTACTAATAATGTCGCTGTATGGCCATCGTGACCACAAGCATGCATGACACCATCAACTTTAGATTTGTATGGAATATCATTTAGCTCTTGTATGGCAAGGGCATCAAAGTCAGCACGTAATGCAACTGTTTTACCTGGTTTTGCACCTCGTAAAGTTGCTACTACTCCTCTACCTCCAACACCTTCTCGAACTTCTAATCCTATTTCACGATGATAGCTTGCTATATAAGCAGGTGTATTAATTTCTTGAAATGAAAGTTCAGGATTCGCATGTAGGAAGCGTCTGATGGATACCATTTCCTCAAATTCTTTTTCTAACCCTGTTAGTAAATGCTCCATATTATTAGCCCCTTTCTGTTTATATATCTATCTATTAGACATACAGTAAAATTATTCATAGTACATATAATACTCTATTTTCTACCTATAAAGAAAGAATAGAATGAATTGTTCGAAAAAATACTATATTAAAATAATAAAAGAGGTTATCCAGAAAAGAATTTTTCTGAATAACCTCTATATCTTTACTCTAGTTTATTTTGCATGTTTGACTACAGTAATAATCACTAAAATCCATCCTGTAAGGAATAGGACGCCACCAATTGGTGTGATGGCACCAAGTACTTTAATACCTGATAATGCAAGTACATATAAGCTACCTGCAAAAAATACAATTCCTAAATTCATTAGGATAGATGCCCACTTTAATGTTGCCACTTGACCAATTAGTTTTGTACTCATTAATACTCCGATAATTAAAATCGCAGTTGCATGGAACATTTGATATTGTACTGCTGTATCCCAAATTCCAGTACCATAATCATCAAGGACAGTCTTTAATGCATGTGCTCCGAATGCTCCTAGGGCGACTGCTAGAAATGCTTGAACGCTACCCGCAATAATAGAACCTTTCATCATCAATTACCTCAATTTCTTTATAATTTATCGTTGAAAGTTTTTGTTAATGTACATATTTGACCTTATGAGTGATTTTTTTAAAAATCAAATAATGATTGGCCATTTGCACCGTCGTCTTCTTTTAATGGTTGGGTAGAAGAAAATGATGGTGTTGTACTATTTAATTGTAAGGGTTGGTTTATTATTTGTTCACTATAATTTGCTTTTGTCACAGAAGTGTTGGAACTTTGTTCAGCAAGTGCAAGGTCACATATCGTACGAATCGCAATAAACTGGTCACGCATTTGTTGCTCGTTATCCACACTTTTCGCAAGATTTGTATGCTTTTCGATCTCGTGCAATAATGTTTGAAAAGATATCATCGTTTTACCTCCTGCTTTTTTTGTACAAAATGCATACAATCCATACCTGAAGATTGTTTGACAACTACTGAAGGAAGTTGTTTGGATTTAAATCCATATGCATTACAGCCCCTTGGATTATTTGGATCCCAAGTAACTTTATAATATTGACATTGAAAACAACTAATTTTCATAGTAATTCCCTTTCTTTTATAACACTTATCGAATGTAAATATAAGTGAGAACATAATGGATTAGGTATTTTGGGATTGTAAGTAATAAATACTTGGAATAATTAATTGCGATATTAATTAAGACTCCAATCAATTGGATCCTTCCCCCACTTTATTAACTGATCATTGATTTTCGAGAATGGTCTGCTACCAAAGAACCCTCTATACGCACTTAAAGGACTTGGGTGTGGCGCTTGAATAATAACATGATGTTGCCCTAAACTTTTGATAATAGATTGTTTTAATTGCGCTGGTCTTCCCCAAAGAACAAAAATAATTGGCTCATGTCTTTGGGCAAGCTTTTCAATGACAGCATCAGTAAATTGCTCCCACCCTATCCCTTTATGAGAATTTGCTTGTCCCTTACGTACAGTTAAGACCGTGTTAAGTAAAAATACACCCTGACTAGCCCATTTCATTAAATACCCGTCTTTTGGAATCGGACAACCTAGGTCATTTTGTAATTCTAGCAGTATATTTCTTAGACTCGGTGGATGTGGTACTCCCTTTCTAACAGAAAAGCACATCCCGTGGGCTTGTCCCGGTCCATGGTATGGATCTTGACCTATGATTACAACTTTTACATCTTTATAAGAAACTGTATAGAAAGCATTCATGACATCTTCTATTTGTGGATAGACTGTTGCTATCTGATATTCATGGGCAATTGTTTTTCTAAGTTGTTGATAATATGGTTTCTCAAATTCTTCAGCAAGTATCTCTTGCCAATCATTATCAAACACTTTTTTCATCTAGTAACACCTCTACATTCACGGTACTTGAAAGAGAGGTGGAATTCAATAAAAGATTATTAGTTTCTTGCGAAGACGCCTTTTTTGGGCATTAAGTTATGTTTGGGAGCAGAATTGAGCGACTTCGTGACCAATTGGATCTACTTTCCTATGATTTGAACCACTTCTGTTTCCTATTGACTAAAACCCAAACTGACCTTATACAATTTAATCATTCTGGTCATTTTTACTAAGTCAGTTCCACTATATAATTATGCTAATATGTAAATTTCTTAAATATGAAGGAGTTTGATTCATTATGTCATTGAAAAAAACATTAACAATTGCTGGATCTGATGCTTCAGGTGGTGCTGGTTTAGAAGCGGATTTAAAAGCATTTGAGGAACACAACACTTATGGAATGGCTGCAGTAACAGTCATTGCAACGATGGATCCGGACAATAACTGGAGTCACGGTGTATACACTTTACCGATTGATGTGTTGAAGGCCCAATTAAAAACTGCATTTTCAACTGGCATCGATGCTCTTAAAACAGGTATGTTATCAACTGAAGAAGTTATTCAAACAACTGGTGAAGCTATCGCAACTTCTGGTGTAAAAAATGTTGTGATTGACCCTGTGATGGTTTGTAAAGGTGAAGATGAAGTATTAAATCCAGGAACAGTTGATGCAATGATTGAATTCTTAATACCAAATGCGCTTGTAGCAACACCAAACTTATTTGAGTCAGGCCAACTAGCTGGAACAGGCACACCAAAAACAATTGAAGAAATGAAAGTTGCAGCAGAGAAAATCTCTGCTATCGGTGCCAAAAATGTGGTCATCAAAGGTGGTCGTGCACTCCAAACAGATAAAGCGGTGGACTTATTCTACGACGGTGAAAAGTTCTACTTACTAGAAACAGAAAAAGTTGATACAGTTTACAATCATGGTGCAGGTTGTACATTTGCAGCAAGTATTACTGCAAACTTGGCAAACGGTTTAAGTGTGAAAGAGGCAGTTTTTGAAGCAAAAGAGTTTGTTGCAGCAGGAATTAAACATGGTTGGAAACTAAACGAATTTGTTGGTCCAGTTTACCACGGTGCTAAGCCTCGTTTAGGTGCACCTGAAGTGACAATCCGCGAAGTTTAATTGTGAAGGATTTACAAAACTTTTTTAAATTAGGCAGTGTGGACTTCCACGCTGCTTTTTAAATTTGAACAGCATATTCTTTTCATTCATTAGAAATTTTTACTATACTATAAACTACATAGATGTGGAAAGGAGAATTAGGATGAAAGAAGTTAACGTGAGCGAGCTCCAAACACTAATTAATTCTTTTGCGAACAAAGACGTCTATATTCACCTTGAAACGACTAATGGTGCATATGCTTCACATTTTGATGAGAAAGTATTTAACGCAGGTGCTTTCATTCGAAATGCAAAAATTCGCTATGAATTAGGTAAAGTAGTTGATGATTCCCCTCACCGCGTCGGGTTGAAGATGGAACATGGTTGGGTTTATGCTCAAGGAATTACACATTACCAGCTTGATGAACAAGGCCGACTACTGATGGCTGGATTAGACTATTCTGGAAAACTTGCCGTTGCACTTGAAATCAGTGAAACGCCATTTACTTATTAAGGAGAGATGAAATCAATGAATTTACAACCTGAACGTCATGTACTTGTTGTTTTTCCGCATCCGGACGATGAAGCCTTCTCTTCTGCAGGAACAATTCGACTATTTCGAAATATGGGAGTCCCCGTTACATATGCATGTTTAACATTAGGAGAAATGGGACGAAATCTAGGAAACCCACCGTTCGCAACACGTGAGTCACTTCCTGAAATTCGCCGTAAAGAGTTAATTGCAGCGTGCGAAGCAATGGGCATAGAAGATCTCCGTATGATGGGATTACGTGATAAGACAGTTGAATTTGAAGATGATGAAAAAATGGTAAAGCTTGTTACTGATTTAATCAATGAATTAAACCCTTCCCTAATCATTACCTTCTACCCTGGATATGCAGTACATCCAGATCATGAGGCTACTGGAAGAGCGGTAATCGAAGCAGTACGTCGCATCGCCAAAGAGTCTCGACCACGGATTTATGCTGTTGGATTTGCCAATAATACAATGGCTAAACTAGGTGTACCACCAATTGTCCATGATGTTAGTAGCGTTAGAGAAAACAAAGAAGCTGCATTACGCGCTCACAATTCTCAAACCGCATGGATGATGCAAGAAACTAAGCACCGTGCTGAAGAAGGAAAAGCGATGAGTGATAGTTGGTTTAATACAGAATCGTACTATGTTTATACATTCGAAGATTAATCAATATACAAAATCAATTAATAAATATACAAAAGGTAGGGATAGTTCCCCTGCCTTTTTTTCATTTTTAAATACTTATTAAGTAAACTACAATTAATATTCATTTCACCAGTATAGTTCCCTAATTTAACCACAAAATAGAAATAAAGTTATAGTTATCGTGTTCGGAAGTTTCTGAATTATTTTTCTTTTGTTATACATATAGACAACTGAATATTAAACCTTTATAGTGTATAAATATTCAAACAAACATTTACATCTGAGAGGGAACGAAAAAACATGACAACTAAATTCACACCATATACATGGTTTTTGTTTATCGTTTTATCTGTTATTGGGATATTCTTATTTATTACTCCAATTGAAACAGGGGACGGTATCAAAGTACCCATCGCAATTCTAGCTAATTCTTTATCTGCAAGTGTTGTTTCCATTATCCATTGGTTCGCATTTATCGTATTTATTATTGCTGCAATCGGATCAATTGTTATGCACATGATTCCGGCTTCTGAAAAACGTACATTATGGGATTCTTTATTCCGTGTACACTGGTTCTGGACAATTATGCGTATCCTTGCAGTAGTGTTCGCTGCAATGTATTTATTCCAAATTGGACCAGAAGCTTTCACAAGTGACAACACATCTGGTTTATTAATTACACCAGATGGCGGATTAGTAACAATGATGTTCTCATTATTCTTATTTGCAGGTCTACTTTTACCTTTACTTACTGACTTTGGTTTACTTGAATTCTTCGGATCCATGATGGTAAAAATCATGCGACCATTATTTAAAATTCCAGGACGTTCTGCTATCGACTGTTTAGCTTCATTTGTTGGGGACGGTACGATTGGAGTATTACTAACAAGTAGACAGTATGAAGAAGGGAACTATACAGCACGTGAAGCGGCGACAATAGCAACTACTTTCTCAGTAGTTTCCATCACTTTCTGTTTCGTTGTACTTGAAACAATTGATATGAACAATTATTTTGTTCAATTTTATGGATCTGTTATTTTTGTTAGTATTGTGTTAGCTTTCATTATGCCTAGAGTATTCCCGTTAAGTCGTATCGCTGATACAAATATAGATGGAACAACTCCACCATCTAATCGCGAGGACGTACCAGACGGCTTTAACGTATTTTCATTAGGTTTAAAAAATGCTTTAACAAAAGCTGAAAGTAATAAAAACTTAGGACAAGTTATCGGCTCAGGTTTTAAAAATGTATTAGAAATGTGGTTTGCTATCACACCAATCATTATGGCATTCGGTACAATTGCTCTTATACTTGCTGAGTATACAAGCTTCTTCAAAATTTTAGGTATGCCATTTGAGCCAATCCTTGCCCTACTTCAAATTCCTGAAGCTAGCGCTGCAGCCCAAACAATGATCGTCGGTTTCGCTGATATGCTATTACCTTCTGTTCTTGGAGCTGGCATTGAATCAGAAATGACTCGTTTCTTTATTGCTACTGTGTCTGTTACACAATTAATCTACATGTCTGAAGTTGGTGGATTAATCTTAGGAACAAAACTTCCATTAAATATTGGGAGATTGTTTGTGATTTTCTTAATTCGTACAATCATCTCAATTCCACTTGTTGCAATTATTGCACATATTTTATTCTAATGACTTTAAGAAGCTAGCGATTTAAGCTAGCTTTTTTTTAGCATTATTTATCTATCTTAAGTGAATATGTTGTGGTTAATTGATTCGAAATAAATTATTTGTTACAGTAAAACGATTTCATTTTGAAAATTTAGAAAAAACAATGACTTTTATGTTAAAATGAAAAAATGTTCTAACAATAACGGAGGTTACATAACGATGGAAGTTGCTGACACTAAAACTTTTGCAGTTGAAAACATTTTAAAAGCTCATCATCTTTTGAAAGATGTAGTTTTACATACACCTCTTCAAAAAAATGACTATCTATCTGAAAAGTACGGCGCAAATATTTATATTAAACGTGAGGATTTACAATCTGTACGTTCGTTTAAATTGCGTGGTGCATACTATAAAATTAAAAAAATTGAACAAGAAGCACGTAATAGCGGCGTTGTCTGTGCAAGTGCTGGAAACCATGCGCAAGGCGTAGCTTATTCATGTGCTCATTTAGGAATTCGTGGCACGATCTTTATGCCATTAACAACGCCTAAACAAAAAGTAAATCAAGTTCGCATGTTTGGCCGCAATCAAATTGAAATCATTTTATCTGGTGATACGTTTGATGATTCGGCTGCTGCAGCTCAAGAATATTGTGATGAGCATGACATGATCTTCATTCACCCATTTGATGACCTAGATATTATTGCTGGCCAAGGAACAGTGGCCGTTGAAGTTTTAAATGATATCGACGAACCGTTAGATTTCATTTTTGGTGGTATTGGCGGCGGCGGCCTTATGTCGGGGATCTCAGCTTACGTGAAAAGCGTTTCTCCAAAAAGTAAGGTAATTGGTGTTGAACCAGCTGGTGCGGCAAGTATGAAAGCCGCAATTGAAAACGGTGGCCCAACACATCTACCTAAAATCGATAAATTTTGTGATGGTACTGCGGTTCAGCTCGTTGGGAATAAAACCTATGAAATTTGCAAAGAAAATCTAGATGACATTGTGTTAGTACCTGAAGGAAAAGTAAGTACAACGATCCTTGAATTGTACAACAAACATGCAATCGTTGCTGAACCATCAGGGGCACTTCCTGTAGCGGCGCTGGATTTATATGCAGATCAAATTAAAGGTAAAACTGCTGTTGTGGTCATAACTGGCGGCAACAATGATATTAGTCGTATGGCAGAAATCCGAGAAAAATCATTATTGTTTGAAGGCTTGTTACATTATTTCATTGTAAACTTCCCTCAACGTGCTGGAGCTCTACGCCAATTCTTAACAGTAGTACTTGGTCCAAATGACGATATTACACATTTCGAATATACAAAGAAAAACAATAAAGAAAGTGGCCCAGCATTAGTGGGCATCGAAGTAAGCAAACCTGACGACTATCAGGGGCTAATTGACCGCATGCGCGTCAATGGCTTTGAATTTACTGAGGTAAATAAAGATAGCCAACTGTTTGGATTGTTGGTTTAGGAATTAGATTGGTGAATCCCGCACTTCTTTGAGGAAGTGCGGGATTTTTGTTTGGGGTGAGGATTGTTATGGGATTTCTTTATATTTATCGCTCCACTTTGTGTCCTTATCGATCTCTTTTGTGACAGTATCATTCCCTTTTGTGAAATTATCGTTCTCTCGTTTTTTTATCGATACAATTTGTGTCCATATCATTCTCCTTTTTGTCCATATCAATCCCTTTTGTGAGATTATCGATCTCTTGTTTTTTTATCGTTCCACTTTGTGTCCTTATCGATCTCCTTTTTGTCCATATCATTCCCTTTGTGAGATTATCGCTCTCCCGTTATCCATTTTTATACTTCTTATATGCAGCAAAACTACTCATCTAATCTTGTGTTCTAAAATATTCTCAGGAATGTAATAAATACGTCCACGATTTATCCCTTCAGTTCGAAGGTCTAATGAGTGCAGTAATTTGTATGAAGTCACTGATGAAGACAATCCAAAGTAGTTCCTAAACTCACTATTTTTGATCCATGGGCTGAACAGTAAGCGATAATCATGTAACCCTTGTAACACGGAATCTTTACTTTTTAATCCACAACTTTCACAAATAAATCGACCATAATAATAGTTCATACTAGTTTTACATTGTTCACAGATTGCGCCTTTTATCAATTTACTTCTATCCATCTTCGGAATCCAACTATTCCTCTTTAAGTTTGATAAAAACCGTATTCTTAACTGCTCAAGCTCACATGAAGAAATTCGTTCTTTCGGATGTTTTTGTTCCAACATGGATACAAAAGAATTTAATCCACTCAATTGTAAGAATGGTATGTTTTTTGGCATATCACCGATAACTGTATTTGTACTACTTGCCAATATTGCATATTCAATTGGTAGATATAAGCTCCACCTACTTAGTTGTCTTTGCAAAAAACGCACATGCCTTTTAACTTGATCGAGCGGGTTTAGATAAATCTCCACGGTGTTATCAGGTTTTGTGTGCTTAAATTGATGTGAAGTCGGATCCATATCAATTCTTCCTGTAATGCTTTTTATTTCAACTACGAAAATAAACTTTTGGGTAATCAATAATGTATCCATTTGATGTGAGTGACCAAATTCATTTACTGTTTCATAATTATGTAATAAACAATAATCATAGGGTAACTCTATTTCCCTCCATTCTTTATCAACTCTCTGTTCCCCCTCGTATCCCTTTTTTAATTTATAATACATATCTTGAAATCTTTGATATGTAGTGTCATCACTTCTTAACCTTCTCATTATGGATTCTAAGGTTAACAGAGAATTCCCCTTTTTTCTTTCTAACACAAACATCTCATCTCTCTCCTCTCTATATGGAGAATAATAATTTGTTTGATGAAAAACGACGAATTCAGAAAAGTAGATTTTCCTTTTATTTTTGAATTCATTTTAATATTTTCGTAAGGCAAAAAAACTCATACACTACTATTCTTCCTATAACTACAAGCTCCCTACATATAGTCCAAATTTAAACTTTCGTAACTTCTAATAAAAATAAAAAAACCTGCTCGTAAAAGAGCAGATTCTTCTATACTCATATCTTATAAATTTAACTCCCCAACAACGCCTTATCCGATGCCATTTTTTCGCCGCGGATGTGCTCGAATTCTTGCATTAGGTCTG
>DATMFE010000082.1:0-4460 GCA_035556295.1 Ureibacillus sp. | reverse complement strand
AAACTTTCTTCTAGCTGATGAATGTGAACTGTAATACTTGGTTGTGAAATATAAAGTTTTTCTGCTGCTAAGCGAAAGTTTCCACACTCAACAGCCGTCACAAATGATCTTAGCCATTTTATCTCCATATGTACCTCTTTTTAATTAAAAATATTAATCAAACTCATTATAATTAATTAATTTCTATAACTTACCAATCATTGTACACTAAAACCACAAAAGAGAAAGAGGTGTTTTTGATGGAAAGATTAGCAAAAACTTTTCTACGATTTAGTGAATTAGAAGCACAAAAAAGTAGTCCATTGTATGCATACTGGAGTAAGCAGATTGCAGAAGATAGGGTATTACTTGAGTTGATTTCGTATATACCTGCTTCACAACCTAAACCAAATTTATTTTTTGCCAGTGTCCAGTACTTAGCCAATAAGGGTAATCATCCTCTTAAAGCCTACTATTCTAATTTTGATCAATCACAAGAATATTTAGATGCGAGTTTCAATAGTTTAAAAGAATTTGTTGGTCTGTATAAAAATGATTTAATTGCATGTTTTCAAACAAAGCTTGTCCAAACCAATGAATTAAATCGCAGTTCGTATTTATATCCGATATTTAGTGAAATCGCTCAGGAAACTGGGAAACCTTTAACATTAATCGAGATCGGTACAAGCGCGGGGCTGCTATTAAACCTAGACCACTATCAGTATGAAATTAGAGAAAAAGAACAAACCCTTAAGTTTGGTGATACTGATAGTAATGTGGTTGTATATGCAGAAAATTTAGGGAAGTCATTGACAAAAGTTAGTCCTTTTATAGTGAGGGACCGAATTGGAATTGATTTAAACATAGTAGATCTAAATCAAGAAGAGGAATATGAATGGATGCAGGCACTCATTTGGCCAGAACAACAAGAACGCAAGGAAATGTTTAGAAGGGTGTCCCAATTTAATAAAAACATACCGAAAACATTACACACAGGTGACTTTCTTGAATTCATTCCTACATTTATCGAAAATATAAACAACGAAACACAAATTGTTCTATTTCACACCCATGTAGCGAACCAGTTTAATGAATCACTAAAACAGAACCTGTTAACAATGATTGAAACTATCAGTGAACAGTATCCTCTTTATCATGTCTACAATAATCTATTTGACGCTAATTTACATGTTGATTTCGTTTCTCGCACTATAACTACACAAAAGAAACTAATAACAGATTATGATGGGCATGGTAAGTATTATCGTTGGTTTAATTAAGTACGAATTAACATTTAGAATTTTTTAAGTATTGACAAAATTGTTTTCAAGGATAAAATAAATAACAATTACATTTTGCAAATCGAAATATAAGAACAAAGGCTATGATAAGAATTAGTAGCAATATGTAAACAAACAGAAAGTTACCGGTTGATGAGAGGTGCATGTTGAACGATTGTGAATACATCTTTGAGCTGTGTACCGAATGGATTTTCCTAGTAGGCTACACCGGTGAAGCACCCGTCATCATGTGCAGGAGTATCGTCAGTTTGACTGTACTTTCTAAGGTAAGTAATGTGAATTACTTATAAATTAAGGTGGTAACACGAGATAATCGTCCTTTTGGTAAATCCAAAAGGGCGTTTTTTTATTTTTAAATTTGTATTCACTATAAGACAAGGAGTTGTTCGTATGATCAAAAAACCAGAAGAACAGTTAAAAATCATTATGAAGGGTGTTCAACAAATTGTAGACGAAGCGGAGTTAATGACAAAACTAGAGAAATCTTATAAGAACCATGAACCTTTAACAATTAAATTAGGACTTGACCCATCTGCACCTGATATCCATCTTGGCCATGCAGTCGTATTGCGGAAGATTAAACAAATGCAAGATTTAGGGCATCAAGTGATAATCATAATTGGTGATTTTACTGGCAGAATTGGTGACCCAACAGGTAAATCAAAAGGTCGAGTTGCTTTAAGTGATGAACAAGTAAAAGCGAATGCGAAAACGTACTGCGAGCAAATCTTCAAAGTGTTAGATGCAGACAAAACAACGGTACGATTTAATAGTGAATGGCTTTCAAAATTAACATTTGAAGAAGTGATTCAATTAGCAGCAACGACTTCTGTTGCTAGAATATTAGAAAGAGATGATTTCCAAAAACGCTACAACAATCAAGTACCAATTGGGATTCACGAATTCTTCTACCCACTGATGCAAGCGTACGATTCGGTAGAGATTCAGGCTGATATTGAACTTGGCGGGACAGATCAAACCTTTAATATTTTGATGGGGCGCACTCTTCAAAAACATTGGGGACTCGAGAAGCAAATTGCTCTATTTATGCCATTGTTAGAAGGTCTTGATGGTGTAGAAAAGATGAGTAAAAGCCTTGGAAACTATATTGGTGTAAATGAACCAGCAGAAGTCATGTTTAAAAAAGTCATGGAAGTACCTGATGACCTCATCATCAAATACTTTGAACTGGCGACTGATGAACACCCTGATGAGATTGAAAAAGTTAAACTCCAACTAGATCAAGGGGCAAATCCTAGAGACGTAAAATTGAGACTTGCTGAAATCATTACAAATTTATACTGGGGTGAAGAGGAGACTAAAAGAGCGGTAGCATACTTCGAAGCGGCATTTCGTAAAAAGGATATACCAGAAGACATTCCAGAATTGGTAATCGAAATAGACAAGGAAACACTTCTAGATATTATCCCTCAATTAATTGAAATTGGGTTGGTAAAAAGCAAAAGCGAGTTCATCCGTTTATTAAAACAAAACGGCGTCCAGTTGAATAAGGAGAAAATAAGTGAGGATGACCTAGACCGTGTATTAATGAATGATGAAGTACTGCAAATCGGGAAAAAGCGGTTTTTAAGGCTGGTTAAATAACGATTGTTTTTAATCAATCTACCAAGATAAATTTTATTGCATTAACCGCTCTACTGCCTGAACAAAGCTCGCATACGATTGCTTATAAATGACAGAGCTGTGGTCCGATGTTCGCACTCGATTAAAGCCGTATTTCATTGAAAAATGCTCGCCATCCCTTGTCACGTTGTCAGTAATAATCTCAACGCATCGATGTGCAACAGGCTTATAAAGATTTACTACCGCTTCTAGTAAGTGTTGTGTGATACCTTTTCGACGGTAAGTAGGATGCACGACAATACAGCTTAAAAACATATATAACGGCTCAGGATGACCTAGACCAACTATATGTTCTACTGTTAATTCAGCATCGTTAAATGTCCCGGCTTCAATGCTAGTAAACACCTTTTTCTTTATGGGAAAGGCATTAATAAATCCTACGATGACGCCTGCATCATTAGCAAGGGCAATCGTTGTATTCGGGTACTGTTGATACCAGTGATATGCTTCAATTGCTGGGGCAATAAATTGTTCATCATAATACATTGACTCTAATGCATGCATCTCTTTAAAATGTTTTAGCTCTAACGGTTCAATTGAATTCATAGTCCATCACCTCGCGGCAAATTGTATATCAAAGTGAAAAATATGGCAACAACATATGTAAGCCAAAAACGTTTATAAAAAGGATTAGTGTTCTTTCTATCGAAATTAAAAATAGCGTTTAACTTCATATAGTTTATTAACATAGTGTGGAGGGATAAGGTTGATCAACCGGGTTGGCGAATTTATTTGTTTATTCATGATACTAGTAGCATTAACGGGTTGCTCTTCTTCAAAAGTTCCATTTGATGATCGAAACATTAGCTTTAAAGTCATCGACACTCAAACAAGTGAAAATGAAATCTCTAAAAGTATCGAAGTTACTAATCAAACTGGATATGATTTAATCAATCTCAAAATGGAACTAAGCTATTATTTAAAAAATAGTTCATCGGAAAATGAAGATAGCAATTTCGTAAAGGGCTACCGAATAAAATCAGGCGATTCACAGATTATTACTGTTAAGGTTCCTGCAGATAATGTAAATAAAATCGATTTAGATAATCCTGATATTGATTTTAGTGGCAATTTTATTGAGGGTATTGAAATTGTGCCTTTCGGAATAGTGGCTAATTTGAGTGTAGTAGCTGATTTGTAAGAGAATTAAACAAAACAGCTAGGTTATTAGAAAAATCGTTTAGTTATTAGAAAAATAAGAAGAAATATTAGAAAATAAGAAGAGAATATTAGAAATTCTTCGGAGCTGAAAGCTTTTTGTAAAAGATATTAGAAAAATCTACCGAAGTATTAGAAAAAACCAAAGCAATATTAGAAAAAATGAAGGCAATATTAGAAAAACTTCAGAGCATATAGCTATGTGTAGAAGTTATTAGAAATATCTGCCGAAGTATTAGAAAAATCCAAAGCAATATTAGAAAAAATGAAGGCAATATTAGAAAAACTTCAGAACAAATAGCTTTGCGTAGAAAATATTAGAAAAATCTACCGAAGTATTAGAAAAATCCAAAGCAATATTAGAAAAAATGAAGGCAA
>DATMFE010000081.1:0-20268 GCA_035556295.1 Ureibacillus sp. | reverse complement strand
AAAATACGAAAGTTTTAATTGCTAGTTTATCTGGTTCCGTTATTGAATGGTACGATTTTTACCTTTACGGAACAGCAACCGGGTTGGTATTTACAACATTATTCTTCCCTAACTCAGATCCAGCAATTTCAATCTTAATTGCTTTTGCAACTTTTGGTGCTGGGTATGCTGCAAGACCATTAGGTAGTATTATTTATGGCCATATGGGTGATCGTATCGGAAGAAAAGCCTCACTCATGCTGACTTTGATTGGTATGGGTGGTAGTTCATTTTTAATTGGTTTACTCCCTACCTATGCACAAATAGGAATTATGGCACCGGCATTTTTAGTACTTTTGCGATTGTTACAAGGTATTGCTCTTGGTGGAGAATGGGGTGGGGCTGTACTTTTAGCTACTGAGTCCGCAACAAAAGGAGTTCGTGGTCTTTATGGTTCTATTCCCCAATTAGGTGTACCAATTGGATTGGTTTTAGGAACGTTTAGTTTTACGTTAATTAGCGCATTAACAACTGAAGAGCAGTTTATGGCTTGGGGATGGAGATTGCCATTTCTATTTAGTATTGTGTTAATAGTAATTGCTGTTTGGATTAGAAGTGGTATCGAAGAAACACCTGAATTTAAAAGAAAGAAAGAACAAGGGGAACTTACTAAAATCCCTATAATTCATGCATTTAAATATAACTTTAAAGATATTTTGCGTTTAATTGGTTTAAAACTTGGGGACGGCTTCTTTAATGTATTTTTAATGTCATTCATATTAGTTTATGCGACAACCTATCTTGGTTACTCAAGAGATATTGCATTATTAGCTTTAACACTCAGCTGTGCAACAATGCTTATCACCATTCCTCTATTTGGATACTTTTCTGATTTTGTTGGGCGTAAAGTAATTTATACAGGTGGAGTAATCGGCATGATGCTTTTATCTATCCCATATTTTGTTGCAATACCTGTAAACCCTGCATGGTTTTACTTTATGCAAGTTCTTTTATTAGGTGTTGTTTGGGGAGCAATTTTTGCAACACAAGGAACACTATTTTCAGAATTATTCCCTGCAAATGTTCGCTATACAGGGTTGTCTCTTGGATATCAAATTGCTGCAGCAATAGTAGGATTTGGTCCTATGCTTTGGACGGCTCTAGCATCAAGTTATGGTCCAAACCCTTATTTATTCGGAGGGGTTATGATTGCTGGTCTACTAATTTCATTTATATTAATTTTATTCTCTCCAGATACTCGTTTAATCACGCAATATGAAGATGATGCTGAGTTAGATCGCATTAAGCAAGAGCAATCTACTTTAAAAGAGAAAGTTCCAGTTAGATAACCTGAGTTTTGTATCTCAACTTAAAACTAAATAGTTTAGACCATCTCCTTTTGCATATTTACTTCCTTTGCGGGAAAAATAAATAGCGTGAAAGGAGAATTTTTATGCCAACTATTGCCTCTATTAGTACATATGAACCACCATATTCGTTAAAACAATCTAGTATCGAACAATTAACTAAGGAACTCTTTAAAGATAAATTTCATCAACTAGACCGATTATTAAAGGTATTTGAAAACGGAGAAATCGATTCCAGACAATTTTCCGTTCCTGTTGAATGGTATAAACAGGAGCATTCTTTTGAGGAACGTAACAATCTTTATATTGAATTAGCTACAAAGTTTAGCTTAGAGGCCATTAACAAGTGCCTAAGTAACCAATTTTTCTTAGATAGACCCATCCTACCTGAGGAAATCGATGCAATCATTTTTATAAGTAGTACAGGATTTTCTACTCCAAGTATTGATGCAAGAATCTTAAATCATTTAAATTTTTCAGATCGAATTAAAAGACTACCTATTTGGGGTCTCGGTTGTGCAGGTGGCGCAGCTGGAATAAGTAGAGCATTCGATTACTGTATTGCTCACCCAAAGGAGAAGGTTTTAGTTGTATGTGTAGAACTATGTAGCCTTACTTTTCAAAAGAATGACTTTTCAAAGAGTAATCTCGTAGGTGCTTCTCTTTTTGCTGATGGTGTCGCTTGTGCATTAGTATGCGGTGACGAAGTACATATTAATATGAAGAAACCTGTTCCAACTATTATTAACACCGCTTCGAAATGGATGCCTAATTCCTTAGATGTAATGGGGTGGGATATTAAAGATGATGGTTTACACGTTATCTTCTCTAAAGATATTCCATCCATTATTACGAAATGGCTTGGGCCATTTATTCATGACTTCTTATCCGAAAATCAGATCACTAGAAATGATTTACAGCATTTTATAGCACATCCAGGGGGAAAGAAAGTATTACAAGCCTATGAAAATGCTTTGAATTTGACAGAAGAGTTCACTTCAATCTCTAGAGAAGTTTTAAGATTACACGGAAATATGTCCTCACCAACTGTACTTTACGTTCTTGAACAATATATGTTACGCAATTGTAGTAATGGGGATTATGGTTTAATGGTTGCTTTAGGACCAGGCTTTAGCGGAGAAGCAGTTTTACTTCAATGGAGGGATTAATATTATTATTTTTATTGTCATTATTTCATTTGTAATAATTCAAAGACTGATTGAATTAGTAATAGCGAAAAGAAACGAATCAACGATGTTATCAAAAGGGGCATATGAAGTTGGTGCAGAACACTACCCATATATGATTGCACTACATCTTGCTTTCTTTCTAAGTTTAATGCTCGAGGTACTCTTTTTCCACCGCCCTCTATCAGTACTATTTCCAATTCTATTTCTACTATTTGTAGTTGTCCAATGTATTCGAATATGGTGTTTAGCTTCCTTAGGTCAATTTTGGAATACAAAAATTATTATTCTTCCAGGTGCAAATGTCGTCAAAAAAGGGCCTTACAAACTTATTAGGCATCCAAACTATTTTGTTGTTTGTTTAGAAATAATCTTACTTCCTTTCATGTTTGGAGCTTACTTCACTGCAATTACCTTTACTTTATTGAACTTCGCAATGTTGTCTGTAAGAATTCCTATAGAAGAAGATGCATTGAGAAAGGAAACAAATTATACGCAACAATTTAAAAAAAGTCAGCAGAGTAGATTTAATTAATAACAGGATATTATTAGAAATTAAATGTGAAAAGTAATATAATTTTTACTGTATGACAAACAATGTTCACAATTTTTTAAAGGGATTAACAGTCCATGTAATATCTTAGAAATGTATACATTTCCTAATACAAAAAATGTTTCTACATACTTTTTATTACTACTACCCCACTTTTTTTAAAAGAGCGGTTGATAAAAATATTATTTGTATTATGATGAAATTGTTAAACATCTTTGAATTTAATATTTCACAATTTTCTTGTAATTGTATGACTTGTGTATTGCGTAGCTGAATGTGAAATATTCTACAAACTTTACAATATCATGTCTACGGAAGAACAGACAGAATGGTAAAAGAAAAGGAGAATGGAAATGTCAGAAGAATTGATTAGCCAAGCTCAACCAACAACGAGCACTCAGGATCTACTTGATCAATTATTAAAACCTGAAGTTCAGCAATCACTAACTGTTTTAGTAGAACAATTACCAAAATTAGCTGAGGTTGTAACACTTTTAACGAAAGCTTATGACTTTGCACAATTAGTATCTACTGATGATGTACTAAAAAATGACACGGTTAGCGCTATGAAAGAAGTAGCAGGTCCTGTAATTGGAACAGTTAAAACTGTTGCTGCAAATGCTATTGAAGCAAAAGAACGTGCCGAATCTTCGAATGAAGCTGTCGGTTTATTTGGCGTATTAAAGTTATTAAAAGATCCAGAAGTTCAAAATATGCTGCGTTTTGCAAATGCATTTCTTCAAGTAACAGCAGAACGTAAAAATCAATAATAGTTCGTTTTAATTAATATTTAATGAAGTTAAGGACGGAGGATATAACATGTCAAAAGAAATCGTCATCTTAGGTGCGGGTTACGGCGGTTTACTTACTGCTCAAACATTACGTAAATACTTAAGTAAAGATGAAGCGAAAATTACTGTGGTGAATAAATATCCAACTCACCAATTGATTACTGAATTACATCGTCTTGCTGGGGGTACAATTGCAGAAAAAGCAATCTCTTTCCCACTAGAAAAACTTTTTAAAGGGAAAGATGTAAATGTTGTCGTTCAAGAAGTAAAATCTTTCTCAGTTGCAAATAAAGAAGTATTTTTAGCTAACGGTTCTGTTATTTCTTACGATATTCTAGTTGTTGCTTTAGGTAGCCAAACAGGTTACTTTGGTATCCCTGGATTAGAAGAAAACAGTATGGTGTTAAAATCTGTAGAAGATGCTAACAGAATTAGTAACCATATCGAAAGCAAAATTGCTGCATTTGCAAAATCAAATGATCCAGCAGATGGAACAATTGTTATCGGTGGTGGCGGTTTAACTGGTGTAGAGCTAGTTGGTGAAATCGTTGATAACCTTCCAAATATCACTGAGAAGTACGGTGTTGACTCAAAAGATATTACGATTAAATTAGTTGAAGCAGGTCCAAAAATTCTTCCTGTTTTACCAGACGACTTAATTGCACGCGCAACAGAATCATTATCTAAACGCGGTGTCGAATTCTTAACAGGTCTTCCTGTTACTGGCGTAGAAGGAAATGTCATTTCATTGAAAGACGGTTCAACAATCACTGCCAATACATTCGTATGGACAGGTGGCGTTGCAGCTCTTCCTCTAGTTCAAGAATCAGGTCTTGAATGTGACCGTGGTAAAGCAACTATTGATGAGTACTTACGCTCTAAATCTCATCAAGATGTATTTGTTGTTGGTGATGCTTCTGTATCACTTCCTGCAGATGGCGGACGCCCATTATATGCTCCTACAGCTCAAAATGCATGGCAAATGGGAGAATTCTGTGGTTATAATATCTTTGCTACTATCAGAGGTCAAAAATTAAGAGAATTCTCACCAATTGATTCTGGTACTCTAGCAAGTTTAGGTCGCAAAGACGGTGTAGCTACTGTTGGAGGAAACAAAATACCTCTTAAAGGTCTACCTGCATCATTAATGAAAGAAGCTAGCCATGTGCGTTATTTATCACACATTAAAGCTTTATTTGGTTTAGCTTATTAATTTTTATCTCTAATTTCTATTGAAAAATGCTGATTCCATGAATCAGCATTTTATTTATGGGTAAAAGTTAATACTATAATCAATGAGTTTACATATAAAGGTGGTCCTTCTATGAGCGAGAGTAAAGCTACTCTAAATCATCCAATTTACCCTATTATGATTGCTATTGGGGTTGGGCATTTAATAAATGATACGATGCAATCCGTCGTTCCTGCGATGTTTCCGATCTTTTCTAGAGATCTTGGATTAAGTTTTACACAACTTGGTCTAATTACCTTTGTATTAAACATCGTCTCCTCTTCTTTGCAACCTGTAGTCGGACTCATAAGCGATAAAAAACCGATGCCATTTGCTCTCCCAATTGGGATGATCAGCTCATTTATTGGCTTATTAATGCTAGTTTTTGTTAAACAATATTGGGTAATACTAATAGCCGTAATCTTTTTAGGCTTTGGATCGGCCATTTTCCATCCAGAAGGTTCAAAAGTATCTTTCCTTGCAGCGGGGAATAAAAGAGGCCTTTCTCAATCAATATACCAAGTTGGAGGTAACTCCGGACAAGCACTTGCGCCACTTATTAGTGCATTTATTTTAGATGCATTTGGTCAACATGGTGCAGCAATCGTATTATTGCTAACTTCATTTGGGATAGCACTATTGTTTAAAATCTCAAGATGGTACGTACGGCAATTAGAGGCAGAAAAAACATCTAAGAAAGGCAAGAAATTTCTTGTTTCATCCCTACCCCCACTTACAAAGCAACAAGTTCGAAATGCAATTATCTTATTATTTATTGTAATTTTTGCTCGTTCTTTCTACACAACGAATATTTCTAGTTTCTA
Organism: Ureibacillus sp.; assembly: GCA_035556295.1. Taxonomy (GTDB): domain Bacteria; phylum Bacillota; class Bacilli; order Bacillales_A; family Planococcaceae; genus Ureibacillus. The sequence continues at coordinate 14,336 of DATMFE010000081.1, read as the reverse complement.
TGTATTTTATCTGATGGATCATTATAATTTAACTCTGCAAGTTGGACAAATATTCATATTTATATTTATGGCTGTTGGCGTTGTAGGTACATTTTTTGGTGGATCATTATCAGATCGAATTGGTCGCAAAAATGTGATATTGCTTTCTGTTGTGGGTCCAATGCCTTTTTGTTTAACTTTGCCATATGTGCCCCTTTGGTTAGTACCTGTATTTCTAATTATCATTGGTGCATTAATTATGATTAGCTTTTCTGTTACAGTCATTTATGCTCAAGAACTTGTTCCTACAAAGATTGGTACTATGGCAGGGCTAACAACGGGTTTTGCCTTTGGAATGGGAGCAATTGGCGGTGTCGTTATTGGAATGTTACTTGATATTATTGGGATTACTTTGACAATGCAAATTGTATCAGTACTACCTTTACTTCTTGTTGTAGCATTCTTTTTACCAAAGGATAAGGTTGAAAAAGCAGTGTAATCGAATAAAAGGAGCTGAAATGAGTCAATTCAGCTCCTTTTAATAATGTTTATTTTTTTATTGCTTTCTTTTTATAGAACCAAATGACAAATAGGACAATTAAAATTGCAATAATTGCATATGCAATATTCGAGTAAGTATCCATATAGGCAACAATCTCGTCCCAGTTTTCACCAACTTTAGCCCCTAATAGGATTAGTACAATATTCCAAATTAAAGTACCTATCGTTGTAAATGCTAGAAACACCCAAAAATTCATCTTTGACATTCCAGCAGGTAATGAAATTAAGCTTCTTATTAATGGTACAAATCGACAAAAGAATACCGTCCATACTCCATACTTTTTAAACCAGTCATTCGCTTTATAGATATCTTGATTTGTTAGTCTTAAAAACTTTCCCCACTTATCTACAAATCTACCAATTCGTTTAATCCCAACAATTTTCCCTATATCATATAAAGCGATTGCTCCAGCTACTGATCCTAATGTAGATGCAATCACTACACCTACAACTGAAAGGTTAGATTGTGTAGTCATATATCCTCCGAAAGTTAGAATAACTTCCGATGGAATTGGTGGAAAAATATTTTCTAACATTATTAGGAGAAATACTCCGATATAACCGAAATCCTCCATTATATTCGTGATCCAACTCTCCATCAATCAAACTCCTTAGGAAATAAATAAATCTCTTTATACTACATATCTTCTCTTTTGTGTATACAAGTTGACTTTGCCATAGATGAACATGAAAAACAACCTATAGCTACTTTGATTTTCTATAGATTGTAAAAATTATTAACATATTTCTTCTATATGCTTCAGATATAAAAAATATAAAAAAAGCCAACAAGAATTTTCTTGTTGGCCGTTTTATAAAGGTAAAATTTATTTTTTCCATTTTGTCAGTTGAGCATCTGTACCATATACAAAATGATTTGGAGCTACTTCATGAACACTAGCTTGCTCAGTCGTTTCTTCATGTTCATATGGAATTCTAGTTCGCATTCTCTCAGAAAGTGGATCTGGCTGAGGTACTGCAGATAATAATGATTTCGTATATGGGTGAATCGGATTATTATAAATTTCGTCTGCATATCCAAGTTCAACAATTTTCCCACGATACATAACTGCAATTCGGTCACTTATATATTTCACCATGGATAAGTCATGCGCGATAAATAAATAAGTTAAGTTACGCTCTCTTTGTAATTTCTTCAGTAGGTTAACTACTTGGGCTTGAATGGAAACGTCTAATGCAGAAATTGGCTCATCGGCAATAATGAAACTTGGATTTAAACTTAGTGCACGTGCAATTCCAATACGTTGACGTTGACCACCTGAGAATTCATGGGCATAACGATTTGCATGTTCTCTATTCAATCCAACCGCTTCAAGCAATTCACCAATTCTATCTTGACGTTCTTTTTTATTCTTATATAGTCCATGAATATCAAAGCCCTCTCTAATAATCTCTCCAGCCGTCATACGCGGATTTAAAGAAGCATAAGGGTCTTGGAAGATCATTTGCATTTCTCGATTAAATTCTTTTAATTCATTACGAGATTTTGCAGCGTTGATATTCTTGCCTTTAAATAGTATTTCACCATCAGTAATATCGTACAGTCTAATAATGGAGCGACCTGTTGTGGATTTCCCACTTCCAGATTCTCCTACCAATCCCAATGTTTCACCTTCATATACGTCAAAACTAATACCGTCTACTGCTTTAATAGGATTAGATGAAGGACCGAAATACTGTTTTAAATTTTTTACTTCAAGTAATTTATTTACCACTTCTTTCAGCCTCCTTCAGGTAACCATTAATTCTAGTTTGAATTGCATCAGGTATCTCAATTTTCGGAGCACTTGGGTGCAATAACCATGTTTTAGCATAGTGTGTATCTGATACTTTAAACATCGGTGGCTCTTTTTCATAATCGATTGCTAGTGCATACTCATTACGAGGTGCAAAGGCATCCCCTACAGGTGGATTTAATAAGTTTGGAGGTGAGCCTGGAATCGTTCTTAAGTCTTCTTGAGCATCATTATTTAAATCTGGCATTGAACCTAGTAATCCCCATGTATAAGGATGTCTTGGGTTATAGAAAATTTCATTTACAGTGCCGTACTCTACGATTTGTCCTGCATACATAACAGCTACACGGTCAGCAACATTCGCAACAACACCTAAATCGTGAGTAATGAAAATAATCGATGTATTACGTTCTTTTTGAATTTCCTTCATTAACTCTAGTATTTGAGCTTGAATCGTTACATCCAGCGCAGTAGTAGGTTCGTCCGCGATTAGAAGTTTTGGATCTGCCGCTAATGCAATTGCAATCACAACACGTTGACGCATTCCTCCACTAAATTCATGTGGATATTGTCTAAAACGTCTTTCAGGCATTGGAATACCTACTTGACGTAGAAGTTCTATTGCTCGTTCTTTTGCTTCCTGCTTAGATACTTTTTTATGCTTTAAAATTACTTCCATAATTTGTTGACCAACGCGCATTGTTGGATTTAAAGCTGTCATTGGATCTTGGAAAATCATCGCGATGTCATTCCCACGAACTTTAGACATTTCTTTTTCTGAAAGTGGAACTATGTCTTTTCCTTCGAATAAGATTTCCCCACCAGCGTAAATACCAGGTGGTTGAGGAATTAACTTCATGAGTGCGTTACTCGTAACACTTTTACCAGATCCTGATTCACCAACGATTGCCAGTGTTTCACCTTCATACAGATCAAAGCTTACACCACGAACAGCTTGGACGATGCCCGCATATGTTTTGAAGTTTACCTTTAAATCGTTTACTTCTAACAATTTTTTACTCATTTTCTCACCTTCCTTTATTTACGTAATTTTGGATCTAACGCATCACGTAGGCCATCACCCACTGCATTAAATGCAAAAATAGTAATTGAGATTAAAAATGCTGGGAAGAATAAACGCCATGGTGCAGTAGTTAAGGCTTTATTACCTTCTGAAGCCATCGTACCCCAACTTGCTTGTGGTTGCGGAACACCTAGTCCTAAATAACTTAAGAATGATTCCGTAAAGATCGCTGAAGGTATTGTTAAAGTCATTGTTACTAGAATTGCTCCTAAAGCGTTAGGAATTAAATGTTTTTTAATCAGATGCCATGTATTTGCCCCTAATGTTCTAGCTGCTAATACATACTCTTGATTTTTAATAGACAATACTTCCCCACGTACAATACGTGCCATGTTTACCCATCCTGTAATGGATAGAGCAATAATCATTGGAAAAATACCTGGTTTTAAAACAACAAGTAAAATAATAACAACAAGTAAATAAGGAACTGCAGATAGTACATCGGCAATACGCATCATAATGTTGTCTACACGGCCTCCGGCTAAACCAGAAATACTACCCCATAATACACCGATAACTAAATCAATTATTGCAGCTGAAATCCCAATAAACAGTGATATACGTGCACCGTACCAAGCACGGACAAAGATATCTCGCCCAAGATCATCTGTACCGAACCAATGGGCAGCTGAAGGTGCTTGATTGTATAAACCTAGTTGGTCGCTGTATGAGTATGGTGAAAATACAGGAACGAATATCGCCATTAATGCAACAATGGCCAATATGATAATCCCAACAATCGATAATTTATTTTGAGAGAAGCGAATCATAACTTCTTTCCAAAACGACACTGATTTTTTTGATAGCTTGTCTGCTTCTGATACACGTCCACCGACAACTTCAAACATCTTAGGTGACAAATTTTCAATATGCTCGTTCTGCTTTGCCATTATTTTTTCGCTCCTTTCAATTTGATTCGAGGGTCAACAATACTGTATAGAATATCTACTATTAATACTGCAAATAACAGAATAATTGCATAGAAGACAGTTGTGCCCATAATAACTGTGTAATCACGGTTTGTAATACTTGTTACGAAATGTTTCCCTAGTCCAGGAATGGCAAAGATTTGTTCAACGATAAAACTACCTGTTACTACACCAGCTGTAAGCGGTCCCAAGTAAGTCAATACTGGTAATAAAGCGTTTCTCAAAGTATGTTTAAATACAGTTGTCCACTTCCCAAGACCTTTAGCGCGTGCCATTTTTACATAATCACTACTATTTTGCTCTAACATACTAGAACGAGTTAATTTAGCGATGAATCCCATATGTGAAATGGCAATAGCAAACGCCGGTAAAATACTATAGATAAAACCCTTCCATCCACTCACCGGGAATAGATTTAGTTTATACGATAAAAAGTACTGCATTAATCCAGCTAAAATAAATGAAGGTACCGAAATACCTAACACTGCAATTGTTGATGCTACATAATCTGGGAAACGATTATGGTAAAGAGCAGAAACGACCCCAAATAATATCCCCAATCCTACAGCTAATATCATTGCTTCGATCCCTAAAGTAAGAGAAATTGGAAAGCTTTCTGCAATGATTTCATTTGTAGAACGGCCCTTATACTTCATTGATTCACCAAAATCAAATGTAACAGTATCGATTAAATAATCCTTATATTGAATGTACCAAGGATTATCTAATCCATATTTAGCATTCAATTGCTCTTCAATTTTAGGTGGAAGTTCTTTTTCACTAGCAAATGGGCTACCTGGTGCAAGTCTCATTAAGAAGAATGTTGCACTTATGATTATAAATAACGCTATCAGAATGTAGATTAATCTATTAATAATGTACTTAATCATAACCTTTACCTCCTTTTTCAATAGTAGAAAATTATTATGTTACAGTTTATTTCGCCAACCACTTTGTGAAATTTATACAAATATGTAAAACATATACTTTTTCAAATTTAAATGAAAAACAAAGGCTGCTCATCGTATGTACGATAAAAACAGCCCTTGTACTACATCAATGTAAATACAAACTACTAATTATTAAAAAATTATTTAGCAATATCTACATATTTTAAATACACATTACCTAATCCATCAGGTGACATATTTTTTACAAAGTCTTTTTTCACGTTAAGATTTGTGTAGTAATAAACTGGAGCAACTGGGAATTCAGTCATTGTGATTTCTTCAGCTTGTTTTAATAAAGCAAGACGAGCTTCAGGATCAGTTTCAACAACAGATTGTTTTAGTAAATTCGCGTATTCTGCATTTTCCCAGCCAGTATCGTTGTTACCATTTTTTGCAGAATCATATTGTTCTAAGAATGTATAAGCATCGTTGTAGTCAGCAATCCAACCCATACGAGCAACATCGTAGTCTAAAAGGTTTAATTTGTCTAAGTATACTTGCCACTCAGAGTTATCAATTGTAGTAGTAATACCTAAATTTTTAGCCCATCCTTCTTGGATAACTTGTGCAATTGCAGCATGAGCTTCACTTGTGTTGATTGATAAACCAATTTCAATTTGACTTGGATCAGTTAAACCAAGTTCTTTCATACCTAATTCAAGAGCTTTTTTAGCTTCTTCGATATCATTGTCTTTGAAGTAACCACGGTCTTCTTCAAATCCTGGTACAGCTGCAGGAACCATACCTAATGCAGGTGTTTGTTCACCTTTTGTAACATTGTCGATTAATTCTTGACGATTAATTGCAAGAGTTAAAGCTTTACGGATGTTAGCGTTTTTAGTGAATTCGCCTGTTGTATTAAATTTGTATAAGTAAATTGCTGCGTAATCTTCGATGTTAAGAATTCCTTCTTCTTTATAACGATCGATTGCATCTAATGAAACTGTTTGGAATGGAGCACCTAAGAAATCAATTTCTCCTTTATCAAACATTGTTGCTGCAGTTGTTTCATTTTCAACCATTGCAATGTTTACTTTGTCTAAAGCAACATTTTCAGCATCCCAATATTTGTCATTTTTTTCTAAAGTAATAGAATCATTATGACTCCAATCAGCTAATGTAAATGGACCATTTGTTACAAAGTTTTCAGCTTCTGTGTACCATTCTTCGTTACCTTCAACACTTGCTTTGTGAAGTGGAGAGTAAGTTTTGAATGCTGTTAATTCTAAGAAGTATGGAGTAGGATTTTCTAAAGTTACTTTTAATGTTTTTTCATCAACAACTTCGATTCCTAAATCTTCCGCTGAACCTTCACCTGCATTGTATGCTTCTGCACCTTTGATTGGGTAAAGGATTGATGCGTATTCAGACGCATTTTCTGGATTTAATACGAATTCCCATGCATATGCAAAATCTTCTGCAGTAACTGGGTCACCATTTGACCAAGATGTATCTTTCAAAGTGAAAGTGTAAGTTAATAAATCTTCACTTACTTGTACATCTTCTGCTACCGCGTTTACTACTTCACCGTCTTTAATAGATGTTAAACCTTCATAAATGTTTTGTAGAATTACACCTGATGTACTGTCTGTAGCTAAACCAGGGTGTAATGATGGTGGTTCAGATGTGATAACTACATTTAATTCTTTTGCAGTTGTGCCATCTTCTTTTGTCGCTGTTTTTTCTTCTTTTTCGCCGCCAAAACCACATGCAGCTAAAACAACAGATAATACTAATAACATACTTAAAAGTAAACTGCTTTTCTTCATTTTGATATCCCCCTATCGTTGTTGTTTTATATTTCCAATTTTTCAGAAAATATAATTTGTGAAGTAGTATTTGTTATATTATCAGAACTTTTAAGTTTTAACAATATAATTATATCATATTATTAAAAATTCCCTCTCTTTTTCAAAATTTCAAAATTTTTTGCCTTGTAACCGCGTACAAATGTCTTTTTTATTGAATTTTTGTTATTTTTAAATTATTCCATATATTATAAATATACAGAAAATTCTATAATATTATTTTTCTAATATCATTATTATTATTGTTTGATTTTTGGATTTGATTATACTTTACTATCGATAATTTTAGCGAAATAAAAAAGATGCCAGAAAGTATAAACTTCCTTGGGCATCTTTTACCATTACTATTTAGTTTTTCCATCGATGAATTTGATCGCTTGTTCCATATACAAAATGGTTAGAATAAACTTCGTGCATACTAGCATTGTTATCTGTTTCTTCATGTACATAGTGGATTCGCTTACGTTTTCTTTCAGATAGCGGATCAGGCAATGGCACTGCTGATAAAAGAGATATTGTGTAAGGATGGATAGGGTGATTATATATTTCATCTGAAGGTCCAAGCTCAACAATTTTCCCCTTATACATCACCGCAATCCGATCACTAATATATTTCACCATGGATAAATCATGTGCAATGAATAGATAGGTTAGATTTCTTTCATATTGTAATTTCTTTAAGAGATTCACTACCTGTGCCTGAATTGAAACGTCTAATGCTGAGATTGGCTCGTCTGCAATTATAAAACTAGGATTTAAGCTTAGCGCACGTGCAATCCCGATTCTTTGCCTTTGCCCGCCTGAAAATTCGTGAGCGTATCGATTGGCATGTTCCCGATTAAGACCCACCGCTTCTAACAAAGACCCTACCATCTCATTACGTTCTGATTTATTTTTATATAAATGATGAATATTAAACCCTTCGCTGATTGCTTCCCCTGCTGTCATCCGAGGGTTCAATGAAGCATACGGGTCTTGGAATATCATTTGCATTTCACGATTAAATTGTTTCAATTCATTACGTGATTTCGAGCTGTGGACATTTTTTCCCTGATATAAAACTTCACCGTCCGTAATATCATACAATCTAATAATTGACCGTCCCGTTGTAGATTTTCCACACCCCGACTCTCCAACCAAGCCAAGTGTCTCACCTTCATAAATCTCAAAATTGATCCCATCAACTGCCTTAATTGGATTCTTGGGAGTTCCAAAATATTGTTTTAAATTTCTAACTTCAAGTAATTTAGTTGACATTGGTTTGTGCCTCCCTTAAATACCCTTCTATTCTCTTAGAAACAGATTCAGGTACCGGAATTTTAGGCGCATCAGGATGCAGTAACCACGTTTTTGCATAGTGAGTTTCGGATACTTTATACATTGGTGGTTCTTTTTCATAATCTATTGCAAGTGCATATTCATTCCTTGGTGCAAATGAATCACCTTTTGGAGGGTTTGTTAAATCTGGCGGTGAACCTGGAATCGTACGTAACAAATCCTTAGAGTTATTTTGTAAATCTGGCATTGACCCTAAAAGTCCCCAAGTATAGGGGTGTTTTGGATTATAAAATACATCATTAACCGTTCCATACTCCACAATTTGGCCAGCATACATCACCGCTACTCGGTCTGCTACATTTGCTACAACCCCTAAATCATGAGTTATAAAAATAATTGAAGTATTTCTTTTCTTTTGGATATCTTTCATTAATTCTAGAATTTGGGCTTGAATTGTCACATCAAGAGCAGTTGTTGGTTCATCGGCAATTAACAGTTTCGGATCTGCTGCCAATGCAATAGCAATAACAATCCTCTGTCGCATTCCTCCACTTAATTCATGAGGATATTGTTTGTATCTTCTTTCATGCATAGGGATACCTACAAGTTCCAAAAGTTTTAAAGCTCTTTCTTTCGCTTCAACTCTTGATAGTTTTGTATGTTTTAATATTACCTCCGTAATCTGGTTCCCTATTCGCATAGTAGGATTTAGTGCTGTCATAGGATCTTGGAAAATCATTGCTATGTCATTACCTCTTACTTTAGTCATGTCTCTTTCTTTAAGTGGAATTAAATCCTTACCTTCTAATAAGATTTCGCCACCAGCGTATATACCTTGAGGCTCTGGTATCAATTTCATAATTGCGTTGCACGTTACACTTTTACCCGAGCCCGACTCTCCTACTATTGCAAGAGTTTCTCCCTCATATAACTCAAACGTAACACCACGAACCGCTTGTACCAGTCCAGTAAACGTTTTAAAGTTAATTTTTAAATCTTTTACCTCTAACAACTTTCTACTCATCTTCTAGTCACCTTCTTCTATTTACGTAATTTAGGATCTAAAGCATCCCGTAATCCATCGCCTATTGCATTAAATGCAAAGATCGTTAAAGAGATAAAAAATGCCGGGAAAAATAAACGCCACGGTGCTGAGGTTAAAGCTTTGTTACCTTCAGATGCCATCGTTCCCCAACTTGCATCTGGATGTGGAACACCTAATCCTAAATAACTTAAGAAAGATTCTGTGAAAATAGCGGTTGGTATCGTTAACGTCATGGTAACTAGAATTGCACCAAATGCATTTGGTATTATGTGCTTTATGATTAAATGCCACGTATTAGCTCCTAACGTACGAGCAGCTAATACATATTCTTGGTTTTTAATCGAGAGAACCTCTCCCCGTACAATTCGTGCCATGTTAATCCATCCTGTAATGGATAAAGCAATAATCATCGGTAATATTCCTTTTTCCATAACAACCAATAAAATGATTACAACCAATAAATACGGTACCGCCGATAAAACATCTGCTATTCGCATCATGATATTGTCTACTCGACCACCTGAAAGTCCTGCTATACTTCCCCATAAAACACCGATTATTAAATCAATGACAGCTGCAGTTAATCCGATAAATAAAGAAATCCGCGCACCTTCCCACACCCGAACAAACATATCTCGTCCTAAATCGTCTGTTCCAAACCAATGGGCTGCTGAAGGGGGAGCATTATATATTCCTAACTGCTCGCGATAATTATATGGTGATGTCATAGGTGCAACAATTGCCATAATTGCGATAATTATCAGTAGGACAAGACCAATAATGGCCAGCTTATTTTGTGAAAACCTTAATAATACCTCTTTCCAAAAGGAAATTGATTTTTCCGCGAGCTTTTCGGTTTCTTTTTCTCTAATCCCTACGATTGAAAACATTTTCGTATCAAACTTTTCTACTTGTTGATCTGTATGAGCCATTATCTTTTCGCTCCCTTCAACTTAATTCGCGGATCGATAACGCTGTATAAAATATCAACAATAAATACCGCTAGTAATAGAATGATAGAATAAAAAACCGTTGTCCCCATGATTACAGTGTAGTCACGGTTACTAATACTCGTTACGAAGTGTCTACCCAAGCCAGGGATTGAAAAGACTTGTTCAATAATAAAGCTTCCTGTTAATACACCTGCGGCTAGAGGACCTAAGTAAGTGACTACTGGCAATAAAGCATTTCTTAACGTATGCTTGAAAACCGTTTTCCATTTACCTAACCCTTTTGCCCTCGCAAGCTTTACATACTCACTATTCATTTGCTCTAACATGCTTGACCTTGTTAGTTTCGCAATAAATCCTATATGGGTAATTGCAATTGCAAGCGCAGGAAGGATACTATAAATAAAACCTTTCCATCCGCTAATTGGGAACATACCTAATTTGAATGCAAGGAAATACTGCATTAGTCCTGCCAAAATGAAAGATGGTACGGATATACCTAAAACAGCAATCGTAATTGCTAAATAATCTGGGAATCGATTATGGTATAGAGCAGCTATTACGCCTATTATTACTCCAAACCCAATTGAAATTAACATTGCCTCGATCCCTAAAGTCATTGATATTGGAAAACTATCGAAAATAATATCATTTGTTGATCTACCTTTATATTTCATCGATTCGCCAAAGTCAAAGGTTAATGAATCAGCTACGTAATCTTTGAATTGTATATACCAAGGGTTATCCAAACCATATTTTGCATTTAGCTGCTTCTCTATTTGAGGAGGGAACTGTCTTTCACTAGCAAATGGACTACCTGGTGCTAAACGCATTAAAAAGAAGGTAATACTGATGATGAAAAAAAGAGCAATAAGCATATAGATAAATCTTTTTATTATATATCTAATCAATACGCACCCACCCTGTCGTTAATTAATGTGAATAAAAAAAGCTGCTTAAATCGATTACTCGACGATAAGCAGCCTTTTCTAATACTAATGTTCCAGGTTCAACATAGTTATTTATTTACGTCTACATATTTTAAATAAATGTTACCTAGTCCATCAGGCTCTATGCTATCTGACACATAATCTTTCTTAACAGATAGATTCGTATAGTAATAGATTGGTGCTATCGGATACTCTGCCATAAAGATTGCCTCTGCTTGTTTTAAAAGGTCAAGACGAGCTTCTGGGTCTGTTTCAGCATTTGACTTTTCTAGTAATGCTGTATATTCCGCATTCTCCCAACCTGTGTCGTTGTTACCGTTACTTGCGGAATTGTACATTTCTAAGAATGTGTATGCATCGTTAAAGTCAGCAATCCAACCTAAACGTCCAATTTGATAATCCATGTTACTTAACTTATCTAGGTACACTTGCCATTCAGAGTTGTCTAGAGCTACATCAATACCTAAGTTCTTTCTCCAACCTTCTTGAATGTACTGCGCGATCGTTGCATGTGCTTCACTTGTATTAAAGGATAGGTTAATCTTGATCTCACTTGGATCAGATACTCCTAGTTCCTTCATAGCTAGTTCTAACGCTTGTTTTGCACCCTCAATATCATTATCTTTGTAGTATCCTCTGTCTTCCTCGAACCCTTTAACAGCTGAAGGAACCATTGATACACCTGGTTTTTGTTCACCTTTTGTAACGTTGTCAATCAATCCTTGACGGTCGATAGCAAGTGTCAATGCTTTACGCAGGTTTACATTGGACATAAGTTTATCCGTTGTATTGAATTTATACATATATAACGCAGCGTAGTCTTTAATTTTTAAGATACCTTCTGATTTATAACGATCAATTACATCTAAACTTATTGCCCCAAACGGAGCTCCTACAAAGTCAACTTCACCAGCATCAAACATCGTAGCTAATGTTGACTCAAGCTCAACCATAGCGATATTTACTTGATCTAGAGCTACATTATCTGCATCCCAGTAATCTTCATTTTTCTCTAATGTAATAGATGCACTATGTTGCCAGTCAGCTAGTTTAAATGGTCCATTTGTCACATAATCATCACCAGCATCTGTGTACCACTCCGGATTAGCCTCAGCAGTTGCTTTATGAATCGGTGCATATGTTTTAAATGCCGTTAATTCAAGGAAATATGGTGTTGGGTTAACCAGTGTTACTTTTAAAGTTTTAGCGTCAACTACTTCAATTCCTAAATCTGCTTCAGAACCCTTTCCTTCATTGAATGCTTGTGCGCCTTTAATCGGATATAAAATGGAAGCATATTCAGAAGCATTTTCTGGGTTTAATGCCCATTTCCATGCATATTCAAAGTCCTCTGCAGTGACTGGGTCTCCATTTGTCCATTTTGCATCACGTAATGTGAAAGTATAAGTTAGTAAATCATCACTTATATCTACACTTTCCGCAGCACTCATGATAACTTCCCCATCTACTACTGTTGTAAGACCTTCAAAAAGACTTGTTAAAATCGTTCCAGATGTTGTATCTGTTGCTAATTGTGGATGTAAAGATGGTGGCTCAGATGTAATGGCTAAATTTATTTCCTTTGGTCCTGTTGTCTCAGTTGTTTCAGTCGTTTCAGTCGATTGTTGTTCCTCTGTTGTATTTGTTTCTTCAGACTTTCCTTCGTTCGTTGTCGGTTTCTCTTGATCACCAAAATTACAAGCAACTAATACGACAGATAATATTAGAAGCATAAATAAAAGAAAAATATTACGATTCTTCATACTTAACCCTTAACCCCCCAATGATAAATTGATTACACATTTTTATTCGTTACCAAATAGTACCGAATAGCTTTTGGTGCATTTAATGGATGAATTCATTTCTAGTTATGAGTTATGATAGTTTTTTTATCCTCCTTCAAGATTGATGATTAAATCCCGTCACTAACACCAAGATGATTCTATATACTTCATATTCGAAATCGAAACTAAATATTACAGAATTTTTGAAAAAATCTATTATTTTTTCAAAAAATAAAAAGCTAACTAGAATGATTTCTCTTCTAATTAGCTCAATTTTAAATCTTATTTTTTGCTTGTAATCTTTAGAAAACCAATACAATTCCAAACTGCCGCGATTGGAATTTAAACGATAGTAATCTATTGAATATAACTTACTAGTTATTACCTCCACTTTAATAGATTACTCATATAAAGTATAAAACCTTGTTACTAGATTCCAGACAACAATTATTCCCTTGTACATAATTGCTGTAAACGGGTCAATCTCAATATTAAACTAATGGGAATTTTAATTTTTATATTTACTTAAATACTTTTTTTAGATACGATTTGTTTGTTGCTGAAATAAGGAAAGAGGTCTACAAATGCCATTCGATATCGACTTGACCACTATATTGCTATTATTTTTATTTGGATTTTTAGCTTCATTTATTGATTCGGTTGTTGGCGGAGGTGGACTCATTTCACTACCTGCTTTAATGTTTACTGGGTTAAGTCCTTCTGCTGCTGTCGCAACAAATAAACTTGCAGGGACGATGGGGTCATTAACAAGTACCATTACATTTTATCGGTCTGGAAAAATTGACCTAAAAACTATAGGCAAGCTATTCCCAATTGTCTTTATAGCAGCCTCAGTTGGCGCATGGGTTGTTCATTTAATGGATCCATCGCTTTTAAAGCCTTTAATGTTAGTCATGCTTGCAGGTGTATTAGTATACACGTTAGTGAAGAAAGATTGGGGTAGCATTTCTACATATCAAAAATTATCTCCACTAAAATACATAGGATTTTTCTTATTGATATTTGCTATTGGGTTTTATGACGGCTTTCTTGGCCCTGGTACTGGTTCATTTTTAATTTTTGCTTTTCTAATGATTGGTTTTGACTTTTTGAAAGCCGCTGGAAATGCCAAATTTTTAAACTTTGGAAGTAACATTGGCGCTTTAGTGATGTTTATGTTTTTAGGACAAATCAATTATGCATACGGATTAGTCATGGGGGTTGCTCAAGTATTAGGGGCGACTTGTGGCTCAAAGTATGC
>DATMFE010000080.1:0-5087 GCA_035556295.1 Ureibacillus sp. | reverse complement strand
CTTGTTCGGGAGTAGCATAATTGCCGAGCTTTTGCTGCGAAGGAATTGGTGATACTTGCTCTCGCATCCGTACAATATCTCCGCCTTCTTGATCGACCGCAAGCATAAGCGGCAGCTGAGTAGAGCTATTGCCCGTTGACTGTTGCAAGGAGTTGGACAGCTCTGCTACTTGCTTCGGCGACGACATATTACGGTCAAAGTAAATTACTCCGCCGATGTTTTTCTCTTCAATCAGTTCACTGATATGACCATTCTTTTCTGTTCCATCAAACCCAACAATCATTAACTGCCCGATCTTCTCTTCCAGAGTCATCGTTTCGAGCAACTTTTTCACTTTATCCTTTGGATTCCCTATAGCATCGATATTACTTGTGTCAGCTGCTTGCTCTTCCTGCTTTTCTTCTACGACCTTATCTTTTTCCTTATGCTCTGTTGCAAGCTTTTTCTCATCTGGGGCTTCTGTTTGATTCGAATCATTATTAAATTGAAACCAGACAACAACTAAAGCAAGTACAAGTACAAGTAAGGAAAATCGTTTATACTTTTTACTAATCATTATTCTTTTCTGGAATCTAATAGTTTAATTTCTGGTTTCGAAAGCTTCCAGCCAGAGAATTCGTTTACTAGATGCCATTTACCTCCCCAAGTTTGTACCAATGTATCTCCCTCTTCCGTTAAATCACGCGAAACCATTTCGAAGGAAGCAATTGCTGTATCTCCACTCACAGAATCCACAACCACTTTTTTCACATCATTAGAATAGTTTGCAAGTAATCCCTTTTCCCAATTTGAATAGCTATTTTTATCTTTACGGCTTGTACTGAATAAATCGTACGCAGCAGAATAGTTATCATACGAAATATAATTATAATGATCATAAATAACCGATTCAATTTCTAATATTGCTTCCTGCTCCACTTCTGCTGCCGCCGCTGCTTGTGCTGCCTTTTTTTCAGCTGCCTCGCGAATAGCACTGTCATCAATGTAAAGATCTACTTCTTCACTAGATTCTGTTACAGCAACCGTCTCACTTTTTAATGTTTTTCCTTCCACTTTCGCTTGAGCGTAAATTTTTACAGAACCATCTGTAGAAACTGGACCAATTGTATCAAGCTCTTCTACCGTCTTTCCTGTACTTTTCCCATTGATAAATACCGTTGCCTGATTCATATTAGAATAAAGACTCACTTTATTCCCCGTTAAATCTAACTCAACAGAAATTTTTTGAGTATCCTCTTCTGCCGGATTCACTTTCACTGTATCTGTTACTGTCGCATACTGACCTTTATAAGACCCCTTTACTTCATGTTCAATTGGTAATAACGGCCCTACTGTCTTCTCATCACTTTCTTTTAATTCACCTTGTTCTTTATCATTAATAGAAAGCACTGTTTGATCTTGATTAGTATGTATTTTAATATAAACTGGCTCAAAACTTAAACCATATTGATTAATTATACCCCATTTTTTCTTTGATTCTACTAATTTTAAAAGACCTTCACTATTAGCACGAATAAGATTTGTATTTTCAAGTAATTGTGATTCTTTGCGCAAGCTTGATTTTGTTTCTACCAACATATCAGGGTTTTCCTCAAAATAACGAAGAAGCATTTTAGCGTCTGCTTCCTCCACTTCCATTAACTCTTGACTGCTATTTAATAAGCCTGCTAAATCCTTCGCATTGTTTGTCTCCAAAGCTTTTTCAAATTTCTCTACCGTTTTAACTGGTTTATTTAAAGCTTGAGTTGTTGTATAGCCACCAAACCCTAATACAACTACAAGCAAACCACTAATTGCTAGAATCTTAGATTTCTTCGATTTCAGAAAAGAAACAGGTACCCGACCTTCAGACCTCTGTTGCACAATTCGCTCCAACTGTTGGATACTCGCCCCACAACTAGTACAAAAAGTCTGTTCTTTTTTCACTTTTTCACCACAATTATTACACAGCACTAAACTTGCCTCTCTTTCTTCCTGAATTTACATTTTGCATATTATGAAAAATACATATATTTGATAATTTTATAGTATATAATACCGTCATACAACTAGATTTAAGGAATTAGAGATTATTCCCAATGTATCTCTATACACCCTATGAACTATATGATAAGTTTTATGTAAAATGGCTCTGTTAAACAATCTTGTTAATTAAGAATGTCCTATACATAGCCTCCGATAATTGAAGGAGTGAAAAAACATGAACGATTTGCATGAAAAATTAGGAAGCGGGTTGAATAAAATCCAAGATAGCCTGCAAACAAATAAGCAAAAGTTTCAAAATGCTCAAGGTGTCAATCAGCATAAAAAAATCATTCAAGAAGCCAGTCTTAAGCGTAATGAAATTCTTTTACAGTTAGGAGAAGAATTATATAAAAAACTACGATCCAATGAAATTCAATCTGATGAGCTTTCCAGTAAAGTAGCTTCATTAATTGATTTAGATCGAAGCATTTTTCAATCGCAACAGGCTATTGCTGAACTAACTGCACATTCAACGATGGACCATTCTTGTACCGCCTGTGGCTCAACCGTTACAAGTGATGATAAGTTTTGTGGAAGTTGTGGTGCAAAAGTGGAACTGCCCAAACGAGAAATCTTAACCGAAACAGCTACTTGCCCAACCTGTGAAGAACACATTCCTGTACATGCAATGTTTTGTAACTGTTGCGGCACAAAAGTAGCGAAATAAAGAAAGGAGAAGCGTATCTATGTACTGTAAAACATGCGGAGAATCAAATCCAGATTGGAGTAATTATTGCTCCCATGATGGAACCTCGCTTAGTAAACCTCAATCTGTACAGCAATTCCAAGCCGTGAGACGAGATATTACCTTTTGTCCACACTGCGGAGCTGAAACTAAGGAAGTTGATAATTATTGCATAGGCTGTGGTCATACACTACTAAAATTTGAAAAAGTAAAAGTAAAGGAAGGAAAACCTGTAATACAACCTCCAAGTATATCTACTCGGTTTGAATCGTTCTCTTTTTCTTCATTGCTTTCAAAAAATATGGTAAAAAAAGCGCTTATCCCAGCGAGTGTAGCTTTTCTTTTAATGCTCCTTCTAAACTATATTTCTTATGCATCTATTAATAATTTTTATGAAGAAATATTTAAAGAATCCTTAATGGACAGCACCTTAAGTCTTGCAGAAGATTTCTCAGTAGGAACCGATATGGAGGTAAACCCGCCAGGCAGCCTATTTGGTTTTACGGATAGTGTGATGCTATCACATATCATTATGCCAAGTTATGAGGCTCAAATGGAAAGCAATTATATATATCACGAGAAATTCACTGGGGAATTAGACGTTCATTTTACTTATATATTATTTATATTGTTCCCGATTTTATCTCTATTTGTTGCTGGTATTGTATATAGAAAAACAAATCCAGTCGTTTCCAATCAATCTTTTCTTTCAGGATCTATTGGAATCGGACTTATTTATAGCCTAATCCTTACTGTTTTTTCATTATTTAGCGGATTCAGTTATAATTTTCAGCTAGCAGATGAGGGCGCACACATTAAATTTGATGTTGATACTTCCTATTCATTATTCGCAGCCATTTTTAACGGTTTTATAATTGGAACAGTATTTAGTTTGCTAGGTATGCTGTTCAGTATTAATTTCCGTCAAATAACGAAGCATTTAGAAAACCTCTTTCCATACGGAGGGGCTATTCATCAAGGCTTTGCTTCCTTTACCCGCGGATTTTTGGCACTTTCGGTTATTATGGTCATCATCCTTGCGAGTAAATTAAATGAGTGGAAAAGTAAACTCATCTTTGAATGGATCGATGTCCCAGGACTCAGCCAATTATTAGAAAAAACAACAGTTTTCGCTACATATATAGGTGTACAGCTATCTTCCATTCTATATAGTATGCTTCATTTCTCTCCACTTTCGCTCAAAGTAGATGCTGAAGGAGAAAGCGGAGCTATCAGTTACTCTATTCTATCTGGTTTTCATTACTCTGGTAGTGCCTTACATGAAGATATGTCTGATTTGGAATACTTTTTATCTTTCAGCAATCTTGACCTTTATCTAAAGCTTGCTATGTTAATTCCAGTATTGTTACTATTATTTGCAGGATATTCACTAGCGAAATCTAATCAGGCTTCCTTCCAATCTCTTGCTGTTTTCAGTCTAGTCTATAGTCTATTTACCGCTACACTAGCTGCTGCTTGTGCGATTCATATCGAGGGAATGATGGATATTATGGATGAAGGAAAGACGGCTTTTAACTTTTCACTCGCTGTTAGTACGATTAGAGTGTTTATCAGCAGCTTCCTCTTAGCCTATGTAATCGGATTCATCGGAAGCTATTTGTCAAAGCTTTTACCTAATACAAGTAAATAATCAATTCTCCCCTATTCCTATGATTGAGATAAGTAAAGGAATAGGGGATTTTTTCTGTAACATATATTTCAAAAATAATTTCTAATAGCTTCATATTGTCAATTATCATTGTTGAGTCTTTTTATTAGGCTAACGCACAAAAATCAATAACATTATTGCTTCTCTAGCACCATCCGTATCCCAAATCCTAAAAGAACAGTTCCTGTAATTACTTCCATCGCTTTGCTTACTTTTTCTGTTTGCATAAAGGCATTCAAGCGCTTAATAAGCGAAATATAAAAGAAATACCATATGACAGAAAGAGCAATAAATATCACTCCAAGTGCTAAAAATTGCAAAAAGTGATGTTCATCTTTTGAGATAAATTGAGGTAAAAAACTTAAGAAAAAAACCGCTACTTTTGGATTAAAGATGTTTGTTAGGAATCCTTCTTTGAAATTTTTCGGTTTTGTCTTACGGTGGTGAGTCCACTCTTCTTTTACTAATTGAGAACGTTGACGCTTCAAAGCACTACGAAAAGAATGAATAGCAAGATAAATAAGATAGATTGCGCCAATTAATTTAAGTACGGAAAAGAGCACCGCTGATTTCATAATAAGAGCGGAAAGACCACATGTTGCAAGCAATGTGTGAATGAAGAGCGCTGTAACAATACCTGCAACCGTTTTAAATCCCCCTTCCTTTCCATAAGTGATTGTATTTTTTGTCACTAAAGCGAAGTCAGGA
>DATMFE010000079.1:0-2421 GCA_035556295.1 Ureibacillus sp. | reverse complement strand
AGTGCCAAAAAATAACCTATCATGAGGAAACTAAATAACTTGCCTATCCATTTCCCTACAATTTCTTGACTGTATTGATAAAAGGTTTTTTCAGGGAAGCGTTGACTTAATTTCACCATGATTACCCCTGCTATCATGGTGATTATCCCCCCTAAAATAACAGTTAGCCAAACATCTGGTGTTTTCACTTTTTCCGCAGCTGCCCGGGGCAAGGTAAGAATCCCTGTTCCAAGGATAAAATTGGTAATAATAATAGTTGTTTGAGGCGTCGTAATACGATCTTTTGAATTTATCATTTCTAACAGCCCATTTCCTTTCATCATAAGCTACCCTTTTCGCAGAGGATCTTTGGTGTGCATCATCTTTGGACGTCGTTTCATCATCATCAGAGGCATACGAACTACCAAGTCTTTCCATTCACTTAAACGATAAGGAACAGCTGGACTCATATAAGGTACGCCAAAACTTTTTAGTTTCACTAAATGGCTCATCATAAAAAGGAAAAATAAGATGACGCCATATAATCCAAGTATGGCAGCACAAAGCATGGCTACAAACCGAAGAATACGCAATGTGATTCCTACACTATATTGCGGAATAGAAAACGATGAAATGGCAGTTAACGCCACTACAATCACCAAAATAGGGCTAACGATTCCTGCCTGCACCGCAGCTTCTCCAATGATTAACCCACCGACAATGCCCATTGCTGGACCAATTGGCTTCGGCAACCGGAGTCCGGCTTCTCTCAAAATTTCGATCGATAGTTCCATAAATAAGGCTTCGATAAGGGCGGGAAACGGAACACCAGACCTTGATCCTATAATAGAAATAGCTAACTTAGTCGGAATTAATCCTGGGTGAAACGAAATAAACGCAATATACAAAGCCGGTGTAAAAAGGGAAAGAACTACTGCAATATAACGAAGAAAACGAATGAATGTACCGGGAATCCACCTTTCATAATAATCTTCCGGCGACTGTAGCATCATGCTAAACGTAACGGGGGCAATCAAAGCAAAAGGCGTCCCGTCTAATAAAATGGCTACTCTCCCTTCCATCAAAGCAGCAATTACACGATCGGGACGCTCCGTATTCTGTACTTGAGGAAAGGGACTAAGGTAATTATCTTCAATGAGTTGTTCAACATATCCAGACTCCGGTACATTATCAAGATCAATTTTTTTAATTCGTTTTTCTACTTCTTCAACTAGTTCTGGATCAACAATCTCCTTTATGTAAGCAACAACTAAGTCTTTTTTGGAACGCTTTCCTACTTGAAATTTCACCAGCGACAAATTTTCAATATCTCCGCTTCCTCTTAATAAAGAAGTATTATCACTTAACGATTCAGTGAAGCCTACTCTTGGCCCTCTCACTAATGCTTCTGATACGGGCTCTTCAATCGTCCTTGTTTTTACTTTGCTTGTACCAAGAATTAAGGCAAGTGATAACCCGTCAATTAAAAGAGCCGTAGATCCTGTTAAGACTTTTGATATTACGTCTTTAATAGAATGGACCTCTTCTACATCACTAATTGATAATACTTGGCTTTTAATACACTTTTTTGAAAGGCTTCCCTTTACGTAAAGCTGATCCTGTTGATATTCTTTTGAAAAATCAGCCATCAATGATGACAAAATATGTTTTTCAATAAGATCTTTATCTGAGAGCCCCTCTACAAAAATAATAGCTGCCTGAATGCCGATGCGTCCTATAATAAACTCACGAAAATGAACATCGGAATTATGACCAATTTCATTTTTAATTACTTCTAGAGTTAAAGCTAAATGATCCGTAACCTGATTAGATGAATCTTGGTGTATAGATTCCTGTTTGTTTTCCTTCTCGTTCGCATGGTTGCCTATTTTTTTCACTGCCGATTTCCATTTTTTCACTTCCATCACTCTTCCTCTGAATTACGAATCCCGCTTAATAATTTGTAGATTATATATGGGATGAAAAAAACCAGAACTGCTTGTATAAAAACTGGCCCTTCTGGAAGATAGGAAACAACTAATTTCCACATGATAATCACCCTATTTATGTCTATGTCAAACCAATTTTAGAAATAAGCACCCGTAAAATATCAGTGTTTACTTCATAAAAATTCTTTTATTTACCAGGTAGTATTATTCTTCTTTTTGTTTCTTATACAAAGGAATACAACATCCATGTTAAAAATGAAAAAGAGCTGATTACTGAAGGATTATACATGCTGGTTTGCCGCTCAATGTTTTGGTGAATGCTAGAATAATTAAAGTTTTACCGCTCAAAAATTCCCTTAAATGGTTGACGAGTGCTTAAAGTGTCGGTTACACTTTATGTTTGAAATATTGTATTCATATCGCTCTTATCTCAAAAGAATGGTATAATTTTATAGATATTGAATTTGGAGGACTGCTCATACATGATTACAGT
>DATMFE010000078.1:0-1540 GCA_035556295.1 Ureibacillus sp. | reverse complement strand
CGATAAGATAGCCCCTTGAAGACCGAATATCGTTGAAACAACAATAAAGACAAATATGTTTAAGAATAAGATAAGATCACTTGTTCCAAAAGGTAATTTTCGAGAAAGTAATACGGCTAACATGTCAATTCCATCTAATGCACCGCCGTTTCGTAATGCTAGCCCCATTCCAAAACCGATGATAATACCACCCACAACGGTTACTAACAATGTATCACCTTGAATAATGGTTGGTACATGATGCATAAGAATAGTGCCGACTGCTAGCGAAGCAATACCAATAACCGAATAAATAGCAAAGCTTTTCCCAATTTGTTTATACCCCAAAAATACGAATGGAATATTCAGTACTGCAATTAGAAGTCCAAGAGGTAATCCAATTAATTGTGAACCAACGATGCTTAGACCTGTCACACCACCGTCTGATACGTTGTTTGGGATTAATACCGCTTCTAGTCCATATGCTGTTGTAAAGGCCCCAATAATAACCATTAATGCGCGTAAAACCATTTTAGGTTTATTGGGCTTTTGCTTTTTGATTGTATTCATTTTAATGCCCTCGTTTCAAACTTTTTTCGTTTTTATACTTCTTTCAAACATTTATGTAATCACACTTTAACCGTTTAGCCCCTCTCCAAGTTTAATTATATTCGTATCTTTTTTTTTTGGCAAAGCACTTTTGAAAGCTTGAAGAACAATGTAGTTTATGTTTACCCTCATGCTTCAGTTATAGGACGTTATTGATTTTGCTTGCTCTCCTACTCTTTCTTCCACCATACAACAAGAACGAGGTTGTAACTGTAACAGAAGTCATGAAAGTGGCTTTCGGAGCAACCTTCCCGCTTAATTGAACAATCATTCTCCTCAGATAATTACTTTTTTACCGTCCTCAAAAAGTGTATTTAAGGACATAATTCAGGAATTTAGCCAGGGAATGTCCTTCATCAGAGTCATGAAGGACTTTTTCCAGCAACTAGACCAGGCAAACGGCCTTCATTAGGGCCATGAAGGACTTTTTCTAGCAACTGGACCAGGCAAACGGCCTTCATCAGATCCATGAAGGACTTTTTCCAGTAATCCAGACAGACAAATGGCCTTCATCAGATCCATGAAGGACTTTTTCCCGTAATCCAGACAGACAAATGGCCTTCATCAGATCCATGAAGGACTTTTTCCAGCACCTAGACCAGGCAAATGGTCTTCATCAGATCCATGAAGGACATTATCTAGGAATCTAGCAAAGGAATAGGACTATCCATAAGATTTTCGTTGATACCTTTTATTTTACGGGCTTTTTAGACCGCCTCTTACATAATAATGCTATTTAAATTCCCCTTATCAAAGTGAAACCTCTATCGGTAGAGCCACTACTTAAAAAAGCAATTTTTGTAAAAAACAATCGCACATTTATTCAACCTCTTTTACAATGAAAGAAGACGTATAAAAATGGAGGTAGTCGGATGAATAATCATGAAATTGATTACAAAATTTTTGGCGATGATATGCAATTTGTTGAAGTAGAATTAGATCCGAAAGAAAC
>DATMFE010000077.1:0-1524 GCA_035556295.1 Ureibacillus sp. | reverse complement strand
TTTCATACAATGAGTCGCGGGTACGCGGGAGCAAAAGACCTTGTTGAGCATACATATTAATCAAGCTATAAATAGCCTCTACATCACTTGCTTTAGCCTTCCGAATGTTCACCATATTAATCTCACCTTTTTTTAGAAACTATGATTAAAATCATACTTTAGATTTCAGAAAAGTCAATAAAGCAATCATGGAAATCATAATTTTCTATTAATATACAATGAAATGACTCAGAATTATTCCCTTTATCATTGCTCTATCCATGGAAATAAACACTAACCCCTATTCTATTGACGAAATAAGCTTACATCCTATACTATTAATCATTGAGTGTTCATTCAAAAACGTGGTTCGAAACCATCCCACGATAAAAAACTAGGGAGAGAGTCAACAATGAATAGCAGAACATTAATAGTCAATGGAATTTTAGCAGCCCTTTATGTAGCTGTCTCACTTGTGATTAACCCAATTGCTTTTTCCGCAATTCAGTTTCGGATTCCTGAACTGTTTAATCATTTGATTGTATTCAACAAAAAATATATTTACGGAATTGTAGCTGGAGTGTTTATTACTAATTTATTTTCCCCCATGGCTGCTTACGATTTAATTTTTGGCGTTGGACAGTCCTTACTAGCACTACTCATTGTGATTTTTGCTTCACGTTATATTAAGAATATTAAAGTGTTGATGATCATTAATATTCTCGTATTCACATTTACGATGTTTATGATTGCGCTTGAACTGCATCTTGCACTAGGACTTCCGTTCTGGCTTAGCTGGCTCACAACAGCGGTTGGAGAGTTTACCGTCATGCTAATCGGAGCTCCTATTGTATATGCCATGAATAAGCGCATTCAATTTTCAAAATGGATTTCCTAAATAGAAAAAAGGCTGTCAATACTTCGTCCGTTCGAAGATGACAGCTTTTTTTCATATCTGCACTTCAATAAATATGTAAATCTTTAATATCTTTACGTTTCTTTAATCCTTATAAAGGTGGTGAAATAATGAAAAAAGGAATTATTGATCGATTTGAGGAAGATCTTGCAGTCGTTGAATTTAACGATACAATGGAGGATATTCCAAAGGCTAGATTGCCAAAAGAAGCCGCTGTTGGCGATGTTCTTGTAGTCGATGGCGATAAAATCACTATCGATACAAAGGAAACAGCAAAGTTGAAGCAGGAAATTGAAGATTTAATGGATGAGCTATTTGACGATTGACGGCTAGCCCTGCTTTAAAGCCGAGGTTTATATTTTCCCTTTCCTATGCACAAAAAAGAAAATAAAAGAGGGATTAACTTCGTCCTAAAAAACTATGCACTGAATGGTTAGTTTCCCCAATTCAAAAGGATAGGCGAAGTTTTTCACAACCAAACAAATGGGTATAAAAAAAGACTAATCACGAAGATTAGTCCATTACGCGCCTTAGAGGATTCGAACCTCTGACCGACGGCTTAGAAGGCCGTTGCTCTATCCTGCTGAGCTAAAGGCGCATGATTCTATGTATGGCGGAGAAGGAGGGAT
>DATMFE010000076.1:0-3120 GCA_035556295.1 Ureibacillus sp. | reverse complement strand
ACATTGGCTCTGCGCCATCTACACCTTTACTCATTTGTTCAACTGCAGCTTTTACAGTTTCTACATGATCACCCTCATCATTGACAATTAATGCAACCGGTAGATTTTTCACTTGAGGATTACCTTGTGCGAATAAGTTTACTGAAAAGAGTGCAATGATTAATATAACTGCAATGGGAGCGGCCCATGCTAATTTTTCTTTAAATAATTTCAATTTGGATACTTCCTTTCTCAAATTTCAACATGTTGTTCAGTGGTACATGTTTATCTTATAATTTGAGTGAGGTTAAAGCAATGAACAAAAGTGAACATGTTGTTCGGTTTTGAGGAAGAGGTAGTTATGAGTATATATGTTGAAAAAAATAAAAAAACAAAACAGCTTATTCAAAATTCGTTTCTACATATTTTAGAGATGAAATCGTTTGACTCGATCACAATAGGGGACATTACAAAACAAGCGGAAATTAATCGGGGAACATTTTATTTACATTATGTAGATAAATTTGATTTGCTAGATAAAATTGAGCAACAATTGTTTTCAGACTTAGGAGAACACATTGATGAACTACAATCCCGGTATACTTCAAATCAAACGTTTGAAAAAGGCCAAGAGCAAATTGCAGCTACCTTATTTAGCTTTATTGAACTACAATCGCCTACATTAAAGATTCTATTAAGCGATCGTGGTAGAGCAGGTTTTCACCTTCGATTTAGAGATGCCTTTTCAAAAAAAGTACGTGTGAATTTAGAGAACAACAGAACAACGTGAACTTCACTGAAAATTTAACGGTCCCAATGGAGTACTTTTTATCTTTTATTACATCTGCTTTTTTAGGATTAATCGAACAATGGATTCAAAATGATTTAGATAAATCGCCTGAAGAAATGACTAATTTATATATAGATATTATTTCATTTATTCAAAATAAATAGTTCGGAATCCAATCTTATTGGTGACAATAGAGTGGGAGAAGTTCAGTTTTAAGAATGGCCATCTAAAACTTTGAATTAGGAGCGTTTTGGTGGTTTAACTTCAAGTGTAATCTAATGTCATTACAAACTTAAAAGTATATAAAAAAATCAAGTGAACCTCTGAGGAATATACCCATTCTTTGAAGTTCACTTGATTCAATAAAAATTATGGAGTCAATCAATTGCCATTATTATTAGAAGTATTATCATCTTTTGATGATGGTTCTTTATAAGGTAATTTGTAATTTACATTAACGTTTGTACCATAATAATTAGCAATGTAAGTTGTTTCTTGATCTTTATATCCTGTACCATGATTAAATGTATAATTTTCCTTAACTTTAAATGCTTCGCCATTAATCGTGAAAATAATCGTATACGTCGCTTTAACATTCCCTCCATTTCCGTTATTTCCAGTCCATTCGTATTTAATAGTACTTAAATCTACTGTTCCAGTAACTGATGAAGGAATGTTTGCAACAGGTGATGCTGGAACTGTTAAAGTAGTAGATTTAGTTAAATCTTCTACTGTTTCACTAACTACTACAGTAGATCCTGGAGTTAGTCCATCACGTGTAATAGTCTCATTTACCGTATCCCCGTTACTCATTGTTTTGATTATTACTAAATTCACACTGTAAGTTTTGTTCTCCTCATTATAAATCCACTCTGGTGACTCATTAGAGAAAACAAAATCCTTTAATACTATCGGTGGTGTAAATATGAAAACTTGACTGTATGGGAAAAGTCCCTCATGTGATGCTGTATAACCATAATCCGTGCTTGCATCAACATTAGTCTCACTTATAGTATCTACTAATTGATCACCATTACTTAAATTGCTTATAAGGTCAAATGATAAATCATACGTGTTGTCAGTACGATTATAATTTGAGAAATGGCCATTAACTGTATTAAATGATCGAACTACTACAGGTGGTTTAATTGCAATACCTTTGTCTTTGTCTTGATATTCTTCAGAACCTAACACACTTGCATCTACAGGTGATGATACAACTTCACGGTCACCATCATCCCATACATTCACAAGATTATAAGAGAATTTAAATATATTAGTATTACGGTCGTACTCTGTAAATTGAAGATTCGTATAATCATAAAATTCTATGAATGGTACATGTACTGATTGAGTAACAGATCTTGCATTCGTATGCACTTGACCTGCAGGTTTTCCATTAGCATAAACGGTATAAGCATCAATATCAAATGAAACATCACCCGTTTGGTCACCAACTGTTGTTTTGTATTGATACGTCCAAGTTTTATCAGCTACTTTTGTTAAAGTTGCTTTATTACTTACATCTTGTCCGTTAACAAGAAGGACAAGCTTTGGACCATCAATAACAATTTTCCCAGTAAGGGTAACATCAGTAGCATAATGAGCTAATGTCGGTACTTTATCAGCAGTAATAACTCCCGTTTCTACATTTTGTTCAGTTCTGCCAGTGGTTACACTGTTATTTGAATTTGGGGCAGCACTAACAATAACTGTACCTAAGCTAAAAATTAATGAACCAGCTAGAATGGTAGAGATAGTCTTCCTTGAATAAACTTTAAACATCATTGAACTCTCCTCTTAAATAAATTACTTTTAAAATCTAAGAGGGTCGGTTACACTACTTGCTCCACATAATCCAAGTGTCCAAATATAGATTATGCATCATAGCACCCCTAAAACGAGGTCCGGTTACACTACTTGCTCCATATAGCCCAAGTGTCCATATAAAGGCTATACTTCAACGCTTACCCAATAAAACTAATAGAAAGTAATGTTCCAATACTATCAGTGGCCACTTTGATATAATGAAAATTACTTTTACAAAATTATATAGTATATAATAGGCAAAACGTACTAAATTCTATCTACATTTTCGGTAGTATTCTTACATTAATCGACATTATCTCCATGTTTTGTTTGTTTGCATCTTAATGATAGGTCAAAGGTAGTGAGGCAATGGTTTTATATAATAAAAAAAGGCACCCTATTGAAAGGATGCCTCTTCTAATCATAAATTTAATTAAGAATTAAAGTTTTACGATGTTTGTAGCTTGTGGTCCACGTTGACCTTGTTCAACTTCAAATTCAACTTTTTGACCTTCTTCTAAAGATTTGAATCCTTCACCTTG
>DATMFE010000075.1:0-1570 GCA_035556295.1 Ureibacillus sp. | reverse complement strand
GGGGTTGAGTTGGTCGGCGGCGATTCCGCAATTACTTTTATTTATTTTTGTCATTCTTATAACAGCTTTGTTTACAGGATTGATTGGGGTGGGGATGGAAAGAGTAGCGTATCGCCCACTAAGAAATGCACCAAGGTTAATACCGCTTATTACAGCAATTGGTATTTCATTTATATTACAAGATGTTATTCGTTTTATTGCAGAACTTACAACTGGCCGATACATTCTTACTGGACCGTCATTATTTTCAAACCAAATTACTATAGGGTTTTCCCAAGTTTCAAGTTGGTTTAATGATGCAAGCTTTAAGACATCATTTTTAATTGTTTTAATAACAGCGATTATTTTAATGGTTGCTTTAGATTACTTTGTTAATCGAACAAAGTGGGGTACAGCAATTCGTGCAGTTTCATTAGACCGTGAAACCGCATCTTTAATGTCGATTAATGTCAATAAAGTAATTTCTACTACATTTTTCGTGGGTTCTGCACTCGGAGGAGCTACAGGTGTTCTATTTGCCATGCAGTATGGAACGATTGATCCATATATTGGATTTATCTTAGGATTAAAAGCATTTATCGCTGCGGTATTAGGGGGAATCGGTAATATTCGTGGAGCCATGCTTGGAGGAGTTTTGCTTGGTGTAATGGAAATGTTTGCAGCTGCAAATCTCTCAATTCTAACAGGTGGTATTTTCGGAGCAGAATATAAAGATGTATTCGCGTTTGCTATTTTAATCATTGTGCTTATTTTCAAGCCAGAAGGATTACTAGGCAAACCGACTGCAGAGAAAGTGTAGGTGACTAGCGTGAAGGAAAAATTTTCTGTATTTTTAGCAAATAAATGGTCACAAGTTATTTTATTTACATTATTTGTTGTCGTTACTTCACTAGCATTATATTTATCTCAAAAATCAGTCGTAGCATTCCTTTTGTTGTTAGCTTCATTGCTTGTTCTGTATTATATGAAGTTAAAAAATTTAACAAAATGGTTGATTGGTGGGGGAATATTAATCTTTTTACTTCCTTTTGCATCAAGTGGAGGACCAGCATTCCAATCATATATGGAAATTGCAACAATGGTAGGAATCTATGTGTCAATGGCATTGGGACTAAATATTGTAGTTGGTATGGCAGGCTTACTTGATTTAGGGTTTGTTGCATTTTTTGCAGTAGGAGCGTATTCATATGCCATTTTTGCTACTCCGCAAGCATCAAAGTTTATGCCATTTGGTCAATATCCACTTGGTGGGGAGACTTTCTGGATTTTCTTAATCATTGGAGGAGTATGCGCGGCAATTGCTGGGGTACTCATTGGTGTACCGGTACTTCGTGTGAAAGGTGATTACTTAGCCATAGTTACTTTAGGATTTGGGGAAATCATTCGTATTGTCTTTAACAATATGGATCGACCAGTGAATTTTACAAATGGTGCGATGGGAATATCTTCTGTAACACCTCCGTCCATTTTTGGCATTGATTTAGTTTTCCCACATCAATTCTATTTTGTCACTTTAGTTATTTTAGCATTTACAATATTTGCAGTTCTACGATTCGAACACTCAAAGTTA
>DATMFE010000074.1:0-21753 GCA_035556295.1 Ureibacillus sp. | reverse complement strand
CTTGTAATCGTATAGCCCTCTTCCCAGTCAGCGACTTCAGTTTCCCAAACTACTTTACCAGTTTTTTGATCTAAAGCTACCAATCTAGCATCTAAAAGACCCGCAAATACCATTCCTTCGCCGACTGTTACTCCTCGTGTTGTCCATCCACAACATACCGTATCAAGTTTTTCTTCGATGTTAGGTCGATACTCCCAGATTTTTTCACCAGTTTTGGCATCAAGGGCAATCACATCGTTTTCTGCAGTGGCAATATACATGACTCCATCTTCTACAATTGGTGTTGCCTCACCTGAAAATTTCATTTCTAAGCTTGAACCTAGACTAGTTACCCACTGTGGCTTTAAGTTGGAAATCGTTTCTAGATTAACTTGTTCCAATGTAGAGAAACGTCTGTTGTAATAATCTCCTCCATGGTATCCCCATTCAGAACTTGCTAATTCGACTTTGATATTTGGTTGGCTAGGACTCTTACCAGTTTTAACTGGATTGATGTCTTCTTTTACTTCAGTGTTTACGGTCAAATGCTTTGTTTCTTCTTTGACATCATAATCTTTTACAATATCTTTAGTGAGATATCCTGCGTAAAATGCAATACATACAATAACAAATAATATAAGAAATCCAAACAAAGTAATTTTCCCAAAATTCGACTTCATTGTATCCCCCCTTGTATACATAATTTGTAGTAGGTTCTTCGCCATACCACTTACCACATCTTATTATCACAATTTGGAAAATATTAAATTAGGTGAATAAAAAAATATATTTCATCAAAATTCTGATATTATATCAAACTATTAATATTTAAATGGTAAAGTATATCTATGTTAAGGTTGCAATTCCTACTAAATCATTTTACTTCTGGGATAAATACATTTTTCATTTTGGAAAAAATAAAAGCTGACCCTTTAAGGATCAGCTTCTTCAAAATTTATTTATTTCAGTTAGTCATCGGATCTCATACCAGTATAAATTAAGATTAAACGCAGTAATTCTAATACTGCTACAGCTGCTGCTGCAACATAAGTCATTGCTGCTGCACTTAAAACCTTTTTAGCGCTTCGTTCCTCATTATTGTTAATAATACCAAGAGAAACTACTTCATTCATCGCTCGTTTAGAAGCATCAAATTCTACAGGTAATGTTACCACTTGGAATAATACTCCAGCAGCAAGTAAAACAATCCCTACTAGTAATAGTCCTGACATTTGAGCAAAAATTCCAATCATTACAAACAACCATGAAGCATTTGAAGAAATATTCGCAACAGGTACTAATTTAGAACGTAATGTTAAGAAAGAATATGCCTCTTTATGTTGGATGGCATGCCCCACTTCATGTGCAGCAACAGCAGTTCCTGCAAGTGAGGAATTATAGTAATTATCTTCGGATAGTGCTACAGTTTTTGTCATAGGATTATAGTGATCTGATAACACTCCTTGCGTTGGTACAACGCGCACATCATATAATCCATGTTGATCTAATATCATACGAGCAACTTGTGCACCAGTCATGCCGCGTTGGGCTGGTACTTGAGAAAACCTCTTATAGGTGCTCTTCACTTTCATTTGGGCATAAATCGGCAAAAGTAGGATAATTACAAAGTAAATAATAAACATTCCTGTTGTCAATTTTCTCTCCCTCTCTATTTCTTGAATTACTATAATTTAATTTTAATAATTATTTATAGTTTACGCAAATATTCTTTCCTGTTATGTGCTAATAATGCAATTCCAATACACATAATTGACAGCCAAAATGTAAAATAGCCAATATGTTGTGGATACTTTGTAATAACTTGGTAAATAGGCATTTGTCCATATACATAATCAATGACATCATTATGCAATGTCCAAATGGCAGCAATAATAATGTGAACATATGTAAATCGATATTTTCCAATATAGATGATTGCTTCAACAGCCATCATAAAATGAGATATTACTAGCATCCAACCTAGTGCTCCAATATCCCCGATTTCCACTAAAGTTAATAAATTCATCACAACAGCCCAAAGACCATATTTAACCAATGTTATAAGTGCTAAAGCTTCAATAAGCTTAAAGTTTTTACCTAGTATCCATCCGACAATTGCAATTGAAAAAAATAAGCTAGCTGTTGGACTATCAGGTACAAAAATTAAAAATTGAGGCTCTGTAATTTCTAGTTGCCACTGATACCAAATATAACCGTAAATTGTACCGGCAACATTTACGATTAATAATAGAGTTAAAAATGAACGATGCGTCAATAAGAACCAAATTCGAGTTAATAAATTCATTGATTTACCCCTTATTTTTTGTCATTAAATGAATGGATGGTGAATATATGTATAGTAAGTTATTGTATGTAATTACTATTTTACAAAATAGTGAATAAATTATGTAACATTTAACATAAATATCATTATAAACTTAGCATCCTAATAGAACAATTTCATTGAATTTATATATTTTCTTCATAATGTAATGAAAGAGAGTCAGTTTCCTGACTCTCTTTATGAATAAAGCTATTATTCTTTTTCTTTTAATCCAGCGATGAACTCAGCTAATTGTTGAAGTTCTTCATCTGTACCTTGGAAAGCACCTGATGGCATTGCGCCACGTCCGTTTTTAACAACTTCCATGACTTCTTCTGCAGTAAGTTCGTTACCTAATAACATAGGACCACCTGCTCCAGTTAAGTCACCACCGTGACAGCCAACACAAGTAGCTTGTGCTTGGAAGATTTCATAACCTGGAGAAGTTTCATCAATTTCTACATCAGGTAATAATCCTAAATCTTTGTCTGTAATCATACCTTGAGCTTTTGAAGCTTCCCAGTCATGGTTTACTACAGACTCCCAAGTTAAATAGAACATTGCAGCTACTGCTAAAATCATAAGAGCAACTGGGATTGGTCTTTTTGATGGACGTCGTTCTGGTCCTTTGTCTAAGAATGGCATTAAGATTAATGCCCCAATAGCTAAACCTGGAACAACGATTGCTCCAATAATATTATATGGACCTGAAGCGTAAGTATATTTTAATAATTGGTACAAGAATAAGAAGTACCAGTCTGGTAATGGAATATAAGCAGCATCTGTTGGATCTGCTGGACCTTCAAGTGGTGATGGATGTGCAACAGTTAAAATAAGATAACCGATTAAGAAAACAGCACCAACCATCCATTCCTTTAATAAGAAATCTGGCCAGAAAGCTTCTGTTTTACCAGGATATTCGGAATAATCTTTTGGTTGATTTACCATACGACCGTTTAACTTTACACGAGAATCACCAACGAATTTCATTCCTTTTCCACGTTGCATAGTGTCCCCTCCTTAAGTCAAAATCATAAAAACAATTGTTTGGATCATAGTGGTCCTGAA
Source organism: Ureibacillus sp. (assembly GCA_035556295.1). GTDB lineage: Bacteria > Bacillota > Bacilli > Bacillales_A > Planococcaceae > Ureibacillus. The sequence goes on along the minus strand of DATMFE010000074.1, from coordinate 18,383 downwards.
ATACCTTGACGGCGAATCATGATAAAGTGTGCTGCTAACAATGCAAATAATACAGCTGGTAAGAAGAATACATGAATTGCAAAGAAACGAGTTAACGTTTGAGCACCGATAATTGTTGCATCACCTGCAAGCAATGTTTTAATTAAATCGCCAATAAACGGTACTGAACCTGCAATTTGAAGACCAACTTTCGTTGCAAACAACGCTTTCATGTCCCAAGGAAGTAAATATCCTGTGAACCCTAAGCCTAACATAACTACGAAAATTAAAACACCTACAATCCAGTTTAACTCACGAGGTTTTTTATAAGAACCTGTGAAGAATACACGAAGCGTATGTAAGAACATCATTACGATAACTAATGAAGCTCCCCAGTGGTGCATACCGCGAACAATTTCACCGAAAGCAACTTCGTTTTGTAAATAATAAACTGATTTCCAAGCATTCACTACGTCTGGCACGTAATACATTGTTAAGAACATACCTGATAAGATCTGAATAACTGTAACAAAGAAAGTTAATCCACCGAAACAGTATACGAATGCTGAAAAGTGATGTGCAGGGTTAACGTGCTCTGGCACTTCGTGGTCGGCAATATCACGCCAGATTGGTGTAATATCTAAACGCTCATCGACCCAATCATAAATTTTGTTTAGCACAATTGTCTACCCCCTAACTAATTAAACTAATGTGTTTGCGATTTTTTTCCCAAGCATTAAGAAACCGTCTTTTTCTGCAACTTCATACTCATCTAATGGACCTAATGGAGGTGTACCAGGTATGTTTTTACCTGTTTTCTCGTAACGTCCGCCATGACAAGCACAGAAGAATTGATTTGGGTGAGCTGAATCACTGTTCCAGTTAACAGTACATCCTAAGTGTTTACAAGTAGGTGAAAGTGCAACAATTTTGTCACCATCTTTATACACCCATGCATTCTCAGTAACCTCAGATTTGTACCAAGCGTCAACTTGTTCAAATGTGAAGTCTACTTTAATTGGTTCTTCAGTAATATCAGCAACTTTTGCGCTAGTTTGTACAAAATCACCTTCAGCTTTAACTTGAAGAGCTGGATCTATTGCAAAACGCAACATTGGCATTAATACTCCAGCCGCCATAAATCCACCAACACCTGTTAAAGTGTAATTTAGAAATTGACGTCTAGTAACTCGATTTTTACTCATCCTTTTTCCCCCCTCTAACTAAAAGGTCAGTCCAACGGACATACTTTTACAAATAATATAACTAGGACATATCTATGATATATCAATAAAATAGGTTGGTCAATATTGCTTTATCTTTCATTTAGAAAGAATGTGAACATTTAATGAAACTAATTTCTAGCTTTGAGACCATTTGGAAGAAAGTATAGGTATTACTTGTTTTAGTTGATCCTGTAAAATTGTATTTTTCACCGATTGATCCATAGACTCAAGTGGGATAGATGGTAACCAAATAACGTCAACTTCATTTTTTTGGCTTGTCCATCCATGGTCACAAGTTATAAAGAGAACATGTTTAAATCCAGCACCATGAAATTCTTCTTGAATCGATTGCAACGACATCGATTCTTTTGATTGCTCAATATAGCTAAAAGGTGGCATTAACATTAAACGTCCTTTAAATTGCTGTTCAATATAAGCCGTCAATGACATTAAATATTGTGTAGCAGAACTAGATTGTTTAATCATGTCTTCTTTAAGATTTACTGATACTAACGGAATTATAACTGTATCTATAAATTCTTTTTGAGATTGAAATTGGATAACATCTTGAACATTAAAATACATAAACTTTCCTCCAATAAGAACAATCATAATAAGTATTTGGTACAAGCAGTTGATTCAAACATATTTACGACAAAAAATAGATACTCATCTATTAAAATCTTTGTGAAACATTGAGCATTTATCACATGTGTAAAACAGCAGAGACTGATCCCCACTGTTTTACACCTCTAACTATTTTTTGATGTTTGTTTTAATGCCTGCAATAAATTTGAAAGTTCATAAAATTTTTCTTTGTCGCCCTCATCGAGCGCATCATCTATTTCTTTTAGTAATTTTTCTTCCTGAAAAGCTAACATACTATTATTTAATAGTTCTTCTGCTAAGACTCTGTCCTTTTCACTTATATGAAGAAATTTTGGCATATATGGATTTTCCTCTAATACTGCTAAATACTGCTGGCTAGGTGGTACATTAGGGAAATTTAATTGTATATACATACTTTCATTTGGATGTAATCGGAGATCATGAAACGACTTTTCTGCATCACTTGTCATTATATTCCCTTTATAAAATCTAAATGGTACGCCACTCGAATCGACACTAGACATTACAATTGCTCGGGGGCAATAGTGCGCCTCCTCAACAAAATGAATATTTTCAAGCAAGTTATCATTACTTAATAAATAATTCAATATCCAGACACATTCTCTACGCTTCAACTGATAATTTTTAAGAAACCATCTGACAAAAGCCTTTTTGTCTACAAGCGGAACGGAAGAAGTCATTAGCTTTCCCTCCTTTAATCAAGACTATCGAGCAAATCAACCCAATGTTCTTCTGAAGGCTCCAGGGCTATTAATTGGTTTACAACTACACGTGCTTCCTGTCTTTTTCCTTCTTCTAACAAGAAATAACAATATTTTTCTAAAAACGACGAATCTTCTATAAAATCATTATATGCTACTTTGTAAATTTCGTATGCACGTTCAAATTGTTCACCTTTTACATATGCATCAGCAACATAAGGTAATATCGTACTAAAGCTAAAATGATTTCGTTCCATTTCTTCATATAAATCAATAATTTCTTCATCACGTTCTTCACGTGCATAAATCGACATAATGACAACAATTGCATCAATGTATTCTGGGTCAAGCGCGATAGCTTCTTTCAAATATGTGATTGCTTCATCTGGTAACCCTAATTTAAGAGCAATTTTCCCCGCAAATAAATAAAATGTTTTTTCATATTCATCGCGTTTAATTCCCTCTTGAATTACAGCATATGCTTTTTTGTTGTCTTCTATCATTGCATAACTTTCAGCTAATAATAAATATGCACTAAAATAATCCGGATCTAATTCTTTTAAGTCTTCCAGTTGCTTTGTAGCTAATTCAAATTTTTCTGATTGGAAGGCAGCATAACCAGAACCAAACAATAAATCTGGTGTAACCTTTTCTTCCAATGCCTCCATATAAAAATCTAATGCAATTTCATAAGCACCACCTGAACGATAAACTTCAGCAAGTCTTTCTGCTAATAACGTTCCGGCAATCGTTTTTTCATTATCATGTAACTCTTCATATATACGCGCAGCCTCAGTGATACGTCCTGTTTCAAACAGTAGCTCAGCTTTAGCAAATTGCAAAAGTGGTTCATTTGGAAGAAATTCGATTGCTTCATTAATTCGTTTTTCCGCCACTTCATAGAGACCTTGCATTTGATAGTAGTCTGCTAATAACAATAAACTTTGCGGATATTCAGGTGCGTCTGGTTGGATACTCATTAATAATTCTAATGCTTCATCTTCTTGCCCTAATTCAATTAATACCGAAGCTTTATCGATTAAAATTTGAGCCTCTTCAGGAAATAAAAATTGTAAATGTTCTAAAACTCTATTTGCCTCATTTAAATATCCATATTGCATGAACATTTCTGCAATTTCGTATTGTTGCTCAGGAGCCTCATTTAATAAAAATTCATTAATAAATGTTTCCATTTTGTTTAAATCGCCATTTTGAATAGCTTCGAACATTTCATTCATTCGATTTGTCAATTTATTCACCTTATCTCATTTGATATCAATATTTATGCTACATGAGATTCATATTGTTAAATCCCAAAACCCCAAATGTTGAATCATTACTAACATTTTGATGTTTTACTTATGCACATAGCCTCGTGTTTATTCTATCAGATAAACCAAGAAAAAACTCTCCTTTAGTAGGGAGAGTTTTCGTCAATCATTCTTGAATTAGCACATCAACATGTTCAAAGAAGGTTGGATAGGAAACTGCAATGCAACTCGCATCATCAAGTTCAATCGGAGCGTCTGTAATAAGAGCAGCTACTGCAGCCATCATTCCAATTCGGTGATCTCCATAAGATTTCAATCTACCACCCTGTAGTTTCGTAGGACCTTCAATGATCATTCCATCTTCCGTTGCTTCTATAGATGCTCCTAATTTTTTCAACTCAGTAACAACTGCAACAATACGATCTGTTTCTTTCACTTTTAATTCTTCAGCATTTCGTATAATCGTTTTTCCTTTCGCCTGTGTAGCGAGTAAAGCGATAATTGGAATTTCATCTATTAAACGTGGAATGATATCCCCTTCGATTGTAGTTGCTTCTAGTTGTGATGAACGTATCGTAATTGTGGCTGTGGGTTCAGCAGCATTTTCATCATCAATTTGAGCAGTGAAATCTGCACCCATCTTTTCTAACACTTCAATAATACCTGCACGAGTTGGATTTACACCAACATTTTTTAGTGTTACTTCACTATTCTGAACGATTGCACCGGCAACTAAAAAGAATGCTGCTGATGAGATATCACCCGGAACATTTACGTGAGTTCCTTTTAATGGTTGTCCACCATCGATTGATATGACACCATCATTGACTGTGACACTTCCACCAAACTGTTTTAGCATTCGTTCCGTATGATCTCTTGAAACCTCTTTTTCACGAACAATTGTCGTTCCTTCAGCTCGAAGTCCTGCAAGTAATATTGCTGATTTTACTTGAGCACTTGCAACGGGCATTGTATAGTCTATTGCTTTTAGTTGAGTTCCTTGAATCGCTAATGGTGTATATTGACCATTCGCTCGACCTGTAATGTTAGCTCCCATTAAACGAAGAGGATCAATTACACGACGCATCGGACGTTTACCAATGGAATCATCACCTGTCATTACGGTATGTAAGTTAGTTCCCGCTAATATACCTAACATCAACCTAGTTGTTGTACCAGAGTTTCCTGTATAAAGTATTTCTTTAGGTTCTTCCCACGCATCAATTCCAGCACTTTGGATTGTCACATCTGTTCCAACCACATCAATATCAACACCTAATTTTCGGAAGCAATCAATTGTGCTTAAACAATCCTCACCTAGTAAGAAACCACTAACAGTTGTTTTTCCTTTTGCAATTGCACCAAACATAACTGATCGATGAGAAATGGACTTATCACCGGGTACACTTATTGAGCCTGTTAACTTAACATTTTGGTAATCTAGTGTTTTTGAATGTGACATTGGAGGTGGCTCCTTTCAATTGACTATTTTCTACGCAATATGCATTTCAAATTTTGTTCGTTGTTTTAAGCATTCTACTGCTTTTTCACGAATATCGCTCGTTTGAAAACTTATCACTAAAATCCCGAATATATCTTCCCGCGCTTCTAAAATTCTTAAATTCGTAATACTAATGTGATCTTCTGCTAAATATCCAGTTACTTCTGAGATTACCCCTGGATAATCCGGGATATCTACATATAAATCATATGAAGTATAGAACGCTCCCGTTGAGATAGGTAATTGATCTCGAACATTTTTCGCAACGGCAAAATAATTCTCGATTGCCTGATCATCATTGGTTTGTAAGATAGACCGCACTCGGTTCATTTCATCCTGCCAAACATCGAGTTGATCGAGCAGTTCTCTACGATTTTGCAGTGTAATATCTTTCCAAATAAATGGATTTGATGAAGCGATTCGCGTAATATCACGGAACCCTCCTGCAGCTAACAAAGTTGTCATTGGATACTGTTCTTTTTCACAATTCAGTTGATGAACAAGTGAAGCTGCAACGATATGTGGGAAATGACTCACTACAGCTGTCATATGATCATGTTCCTTTGCATCTACTTTTACTAGTTTTGCAAGAGTAAATTTTAAGAGCTGTTCTAGCTTTATGATTTGATTGCCATCTTCATCATCAAATGGAGTTAACATATAATATGCATTTTCAAATAAGTACTGTCTTGCAGCAGTAACGCCACTCTTATGTGATCCAGCCATTGGATGCCCACCAATAAAAGTAATACCACAATCCTTCAATTCAATCGCTTTTTCCATAATTAACGATTTGGTACTTCCAGTATCACTCACAACAACATCTTTTTTTAAGGACCAATTTTTAAGTTGGTCCATCCATTCGATTGTTGCATTTACTGGTGTTCCAAAGATAATAATATCTGCGATGCTTGCTGCCTGTTTCACATCAGACACTACTTCGTGAACAATGTTTAACGTTTTCGCAAGCTCTCTTGTTTTCTCTTGAACATCATAGCCATACACTTTGGTTTGAGGTGCCTTTTGACAAGATAGTGCAATGGACCCCCCTATTAAACCTAAGCCAATGACGAGAACATTTCGTGTCATGCTATAACTCCTTGTTCCTTTAACACAGTTTCAAGTAAACTTAAAAATTCAGCATTTTGTTCTTCAGATCCAATGGTTACGCGAATAAATCCTGGTGCTCCTAAGGCATTACCACTACGAATAATAAATCCACGTTTCATCATTTCTTTAAATACAATATCGCTATCAGCCTTTACTTCAAATAAGATAAAGTTCGTTTGAGAAGGGTAATAGTGTAATTGATGTTTTTCACAAAATTCAACATACTGTTTCTTACCCTTTTCGTTTTTCTCAGTACATTCCTTAATAAATTCTTGGTCTTTTAAAGCAATGCTCGCAACCTTCTGACTAAGTATCGTATTGTTAAATGGAGCTCGAACTGGGTCTAGTTTACTGATGACATCTTCGTTGGCAATTGCATACCCAACTCGGAAAGAAGCTAAACCATAAGCTTTTGAGAAGGTACGCAAAATGATTACATTCGGATACTCTTCCGCAAAATGGAGGGTATTTTTAAATTCTGGTGCATCTACATACTCAATGTAAGCCTCATCTAAAACGATTAATGTGTCTTTTGGTACTTTTTGAATAAAGTAACTTAATTCTTCGTCAGATACAATTGTTCCTGTTGGATTATTTGGATTACAAACCCACACGACAGATGTATTTTCATCAATTGCATGTAGCATAGCAGGTAAATCATGCTTCCCATCTTTTAATGGAACTTGTTTTACACTAGCGCCTTCAATTTCAGCATTATGGCTATATTGAGAAAATGATGGTGTTGCCATTACTGTATTCACACCTGGATAGAGTAATGCTCTTGTAATAATGGCAATTAAATCGTCTGAACCGTTACCAAACATTAATTGCGTTTCTCTAACACCTAAATGATTAGCCATAGCAGTACGTAGGTTTTGTGCGTAGCCATCTGGATAAATTGCATGATTTGTATGTTCAGTTTCTAAAAATGCTTTAACTTTTGAAGAGAACCCATATGGATTTTCATTAGAAGCTAATTTCACAATTTTCTCTAGTCCATATTCTCTTTGAACTTCCTCAATTGGTTTCCCTGGTTGGTAGGCTTTCATGCCATAGATTTGTTGCTTCCATTTCATTTAAAAGACTCCCTTATGATTACAAAATTTTATTTTACTAAATCTGGTCTTAAAACAACTGCACCATTCAAATAGATATGTTGAATATCCTTTTGAGGTATATCCGTATTCACATGCATTAATACACGAATACATAGAGGTAATGCATTTGGAACATTCATTTCATGCATACACATAGTCGGAACAAATTGCCAACCTTCTAATGTTCGGACTGCTTTTGCTGGAAATGCCGTATTAATATCAGGCGTTGTTGAAATTACAACAGAAGCAATTTCTTCAGGATGTATATTATTCTTTTTCGCTATTTCTAGCACTAATTGAGCTGTCTCATTATAAATCATTTCTGGGAGATTTGCTTGTATTGTCGTTGCCCCTCTAATTCCACGTATCATTTGCATACCTCCTGTATTAAAGCTCTAAAATCAAGATCTACCTCTAAACATTCAGATAGTTCGATTGATTGCATAAATGGTTTACCGATTTCTTTTAATAACACAAATTTCAAGACGCCATACTCGTTCTTTTTGTCTTTTAATAAATAAGGAGATAACACCTCAAATGAATAGTCCGTTACTCTTTCGAATGGATACCCATTATCGTATGCAAATCGTAAAAATGACTTAGTAAATTCCCGGCTAATAGTTCCGTATCGACTACTTAATAGCAATGCATAAACTGTACCAATCATGACAGCTTCACCATGTGAAAGTCCACCGTAACCTGCTGCTGCTTCTATAGCATGACCATATGTATGACCAAAGTTTAAGAATTTACGAACGGATTGTTCTGTTTCGTCTTCCTCCACAATTTTCGCTTTCACTTCAATGCCTTTTTTCAAATGCTCTGCTAAACTATCAGAATTTAATTCTGTCAAATTTACTTGCATTAATTGATTTAACCATTGCTCATTTGAGATGAGTGCATGTTTCACTACTTCTGCCATGCCAGAACGAATTTCTTTTTTACTTAAGCTTGCCAGCATTTTCGTATCATAAATAACTGCTTGAGGTTGATAAAAAGCACCAATCATATTTTTTCCTTGAGGATGATTAATTGCCGTTTTACCACCTACTGCGGAGTCGTGTGCAAGAATTGTTGTAGGAATTTGTATAAAAGGTATGCCACGCATAAAGGTTGCAGCTACGAATCCTGATAAATCTCCTACGGCTCCCCCACCAAAGGCAAATATAAATGATTTTCTTGTACAATTTTTCTCTAGCAAGAATGTTTGTACATTAAAGTAATTTTCAAAGTTTTTACAGGATTCTCCTGCTGGCATAACGAAAACTTCAAATGGATATGGGAAATGATCTTGAAAATATTCACTTTGTGCTTGCCAGACTTGCTCATCTGTAAGAACAATTATTTGGTCTGCTTTTTCTATGATTTCTTTATAAGATTGTAGACCTTCAAGTAATATTCCGCTTCCAATAACCACTTCATAGGCATGAGATGCTGTATTTACTGGAATTCTCATATTAAAACTCCTTTGTATATTTTCGCATTTCATCAATTTGAGCTTTTAATTGTGGTAATTGATCGCTATGAAATTGTTCAATAATGGCTTTAGCTACTTCCCAAGCAATTACATTTTCGGCAACTATAGATGCTGCAGGAACTGCACATGCATCTGAACGTTCCACACTTGCTTTAAATGGCTCTTTCGTTTCAATATCAACACTTTGTAATGGTTTATATAAAGTAGGAATTGGTTTCATGACACCTCGAACGACAATTGGCATACCTGTTGTCATTCCACCTTCTAGTCCACCTAGACGGTTAGTTTTACGTGTATAGCCTTCTTCTTCATTCCATAAGATTTCATCGTGAACATCTGAACCTTTTTTTCGAGCCATTTCGAATCCAAGTCCAAACTCAACACCTTTAAAGGCATTAATGGAAAGCATTGCTTGTGCTAATTTTCCATCGAGTTTACGATCATAATGGACATATGAACCAATCCCAGCTGGAAGCCCCTCAACGATGACTTCAACCACACCACCAATTGAGTTTCCTTCTTTTTTCGTATCATCAATTAATTGAACCATTTGAGCTGATGCTGTTGGATCTACACAATAAACTGGATCTTCTTCGACAATTGAACGAATTTCATCTGCTGTTTTGCCATCAACTACAGAAGTATCAGCTTTTATTCCTCCAATTTCAGTTACATGAGATACGATTGAAATACCTAATTCGTTTAATAATGCCTTTGCTACAGAACCAACTGCAACACGAACAGTTGTTTCACGTGCGCTTGAACGTTCCAGTACATTTCGTAAATCACGGTGACCGTACTTCATTCCACCAACTAAATCAGCATGTCCAGGGCGTGGGCGTGATACTTGTCTTTTAATTTCATCTGGATCAATATCTTCTGGAAGTGGGTCGGCACCCATAATTTTTGTCCAATGCTTCCAATCGTCATTTTTTACAATTAAAGCTACTGGGGATCCTAACGTTTTACCATGTCGAACTCCACCTACTATTTCGACTAAATCTTTTTCTATTTGCATACGTCGACCTCGGCCGTGGCCACCTTGACGTCTTTTTAAATCATAATTTATTTGTTCGGATGTTATCGGTAAAAGGGATGGTAACCCTTCAATAATCGTTGTTAATTGAGGACCATGTGACTCCCCAGCAGTTAAATAACGCATAAAACACTTTCTCCCTTCAACTCGCTAAAGTATGGTAATTTTTATCTTAACATATTATAACCGAAAAAACATATTGATTTTGAAGTATTTCACAATAATTAATTTTTTGAAGATTCTTTAGAATATATCGACATTGAAGTACTTACTAATGAAAAATTTGGTAGGGCTAATATCTAAAATAAATAAAAAGAGACCCATTTTAGTGAGTCCCCCTGATTTGTTAAAGAATAATGTTGAACCTATTTCTTTCGATAAAAGAATGTATCCTCTACTTCAAAATCATATCGAGCTGGATTAAAAATTTGTTCAGTAGATCCAACAAATAATATTCCACCTGAACGAAGTGATTTACTGAAGTTTTGATAAATCTGATCCTTAGCTTCCTCAGTAAAGTAGATCATGACATTGCGGCAGACAATTAAATCATAATTAGAGTCATAAGGATCCCTTAATAAATTGTGTTTTTTATAGGTAACTGTATTCTTAATCTCATCTTTCATTTTATAGAAAGGATCCTCATTAATAAAATATTTCAATTTTATATCATGAGGTACTTCTGCTAAAGATCTTTCTGGATATAATCCAAGTTTTGCTTTTTGAATGACATTTTCATCAATATCAGTTGCCATGACATGGATTTGATTGAGTGGTAAGTAATTTGAAAGAACCATGGAAATCGTATAAGGCTCTTCTCCTGTAGAACAAGCTGCACTCCAAATTTTAAGTCGACGATTTTTTTGTAAAAGCATTGGGAAAATCTTTTGTTGCAGAATTTCCCACCGTTTTCCATTACGATAAAATTCGGAAACATTAATTGTCATACGATCTAAAAACTCATTCATCAAATCGCGGTCTTTTTCCAAAGCATGAAGGAATTCAACAAAATTACGATAGCCCTTTTTTTCATAAAGGGACGTCAATCGACGCTTCATTTGCGCTTCTTTATATAAACTCAAATCAATTCCTGTTTTTCGTTTAATACCTTCTATAAATTGTTCGTAATCAGACATCTAAATCTTTCCCATCATATCTTGTCTATAAATTATTTAATATCTATTGAACCCGTCTCGTTTTAAAATAACTATGATAGAAAATTCCCATAATTCAAATTAAAAAACTTCTATTGAATCACCTAAATTATTTGTCATTTAAATGAGTTCTGTTAAATGGCTGTTCTAAAGCAAGATGTTGTCTTGTTTGCTCTATTTCTAATCGAAGTTTTTCTGATTCAATCAAATAACTTTCTTTTCTTTGTTTTTCTAATTCAATTTCATATTTTAAGGCTTCTAATCGTAATTTTGTTTGACCTCTTAAATGTGCAGTAACAATAGCAGTAATTGGAATCGCTGAACAGATTAATATAATACCTAATACAAAAATAAATGCTGGTTCCAAAAATAATCCTCCTATCACAGTTATTTCCATACTTATAATCATATACTATTACGATTTAATTTAAAATAAAAACATTCGTGTGCTGTCTCTCTATTTTCAAGTGTTTCAGTACGATTTTTATTTAAAACATATAAGAGTTAATATGACAATCCTCATATATGAAATGTAATTTACCACAAAAAAAGAACGAACATTGCTTTTCGTTCTTAGTAAATCAAATTATTTGTTTTGCTTCCCGTTAGAATGATCGTGGCTATAATCTAATGAGAGTTTTTGTCTAGTTTGTTCTAATTCCAAGCGAATCTTTTCCGTTTCAATAATAAAGTTTTCTTGTTTTAGTTTTTCTAGCTCAATTTCTTCCTTCATAGCCTTCACTTTTAACTTTGATTGTTTATGAAGATAATCGGTAACAATTCCGACCACAGAAATTACACCAATAATAATCCAAAAATCCATGTATTTCCCCCATTCACCATTTTCTACTAATTACAATTTATTATCTAATTATACTCAATTTAATATATAAAAAAAAGACAAAGCCGAAGATTCGACTTTGTCTTTAAAAATTCAATTATTTAGCTAAACCTTCGCTGAACCATAAGCTAATTTCACGTTCAGCAGAAGCAGCAGAATCAGATCCGTGAATAACATTTTCAGAAATTGTAACTGCATAGTCACCACGAATAGTTCCTGGTTGAGATTCAGATGGTTTTGTAGCACCCATCATCATACGAGCTAATGAAATAACACTTTCACCTTCCCAAACCATTGCAAATACTGGTCCAGAAGTAATGAAGTCAACTAGTTCACCAAAGAATGGTTTGTCAGCATGTTCTGCATAGTGAGCTTCAGCGATTTCACGTGGAGCTACCATAAGTTTTGCACCTTTTAATTCGAATCCACGACGTTCGAAACGGTCAACTATATCACCTACAACTTGGCGTTTTACACCATCAGGTTTAATCATTAAAAACGTTTTTTCAATAGCCATTTTTATAAACACTCCTTCAATTCGTATAAGGTATTAACACCTACCGATAAATATTACCAAAATAACAATAAACAGGTCAACTAAGATTGTTTAAATAGTTAAATTAACGGCATTTTAATAGAACATACTTTACTTAACTATACTAAAATTTCCTTTTTCCGATAAATAAAGCAACATCACGTAGTTTCTTTTTCATCGGATTATTAGGCAATGCCTCTACTTCTTTCAGTGCTTTTACTAAATATTGATTGCTGATTTGCATTGATTTTTTAATTGCATCAGAGTTACGAACAATTTCAAGCATTGCTAAGCGCTCTTGTTCCGTTACAATTCCTTTCGCAGCTCTTTCAATGAATTGCTGAATCTCGTTTTGCTCTTTTAGTAATAAAATCGGCAATGTTATATTTCCCTGTAATAAATCACTTCCAGCTGGTTTTCCTAATTCTTTGTCAGTTGAAGTAAAATCTAATATATCATCAATAATTTGATAACTCATGCCTACATAATAACCGTATCTTTTAAGCGTTTTAACGACTTTTGGATCACAATCTGCAACAAGTGCGCCTAATTCACAGCTTGATTCAATTAGTAGCGCTGTTTTTCGTTTAATTCTTCTAAAATAATCTTTTAAATTTTGATTCAATCGAAACTTATCTTCAATTTGAATAACTTCACCATTTACAATTTCCACCATTGTGTGTGCAAGGATTTGATGAACCTTCTTGTTTTCAATCTTCGTTACATATTCAAGTGCCCGAGCAAAAATATAATCTCCCGTATGCATTGCAACTCGATTGTTCCACTGTGCTTTTACGGTATGTTGACCTCTTCGCATATCTGAATCATCAATCACATCATCATGTACCAGTGATGCAGAATGTATTAATTCAAGAGGTACAGCAATATTTTTTATTTGATTAATATCATAGTTCCCAAATTTCGCACTTATTAACACAAAAACAGGGCGAATACGCTTTCCGCCCGCTTGTAATAAATGGAGTGATGCTTCATAAATCAAGTGTGAAGACGAGTTCAACGCTTCTTCTAATTCTTTTTCGATGATGTCTATATCCTGTTTTAAGTCAGAATAGAGCATTTTTAACTTCATCTTTTCCACGTGATCACACTTCCCACTAGATTTCTTTTTTAAAGCCCATGTGCATAGCAGCAGCACCACCGCTATACCCTTTATAGTTTACTTTACTAAAGCCTGCTTGTTCAAACATGGCTGCCAATTTTTTCATCCCAGGAAACTCATTCGCAGATTCTTGTAACCAAGAGTACTCTTTATAGCTTTTTGCCAGGAGTTTACCAAACATAGGCATAATATATTTAAAGTAAAAACGAAATAGTTGTCTATAACCAGGTATTTCAGGTTGAGATGTTTCTAGACATACTGCCATTCCACCTGGTTTTAATACTCGATTCATTTCTTTTAAAACTTGCATGTAATCCGGAACATTTCTAAGTCCAAAACCAATTGTGACATAATCAAATGTATTATCCTCAAAAGGTAACTCCATGGCATTTCCATGGATTAGTTCTACTTGAGGGTAGGGTTTTACTTTGTCTTCCCCTACTTTCAACATATTTTTACTAAAATCAAGCCCTTTAACCATTCCTGTCTCGCCAGTTGCTTGTGCTAATGCAACAGTCCAATCTGCAGTACCACAGCAAACATCTAGACATTTCGAACCTGGTTTCACAGCCATACGTTTCATCGTGTCTTTACGCCATTTAACATGTAATTGAAAACTAATGACTGAATTCATTTTGTCGTAGTTTTCAGATATACTTTCAAATACCTCATGTACACGTTGTTCTTTTGATTTCGCCATTTTTTTCAAAACCTTTCTACTTTGGAACAAATGCTAACTGATTTTTTATGTATAACTTTATATCGTCTTGAAGTAGTGGTGACGACTGAAGATATTCATTTACTTGATCGCTTAGCTTGTCCACCTCTTGGCCAATCACTTTTTCAAAAGTATCAGTAGCATCCATGCTCATATGAATCATCTTAATAAAAGTTGTCATACGATTATTTCGATAGTTCTTAAGTTCATCAAGAAGTCTTCTTAAAACTAAACTTTTCGACATGATAGTATTATATTTTTCAAATTCATAGAACGAATAGAATTTAGTAATAAGCTCTGTCTCGATTGTTAAAATGTAATCGATCCATTCTCTTACTGATAATTTATTTTTTTCATACACTTTAATTTGATTTTCACAACGATTAACAATACTCTTAGATATTTCTCTAATCAAAAATATATTACCAGTTTTAGCTAGTAATTGATAATATCGACCACTATAATAATCACCTGATAGTACAGTAAGTTGCTGTTCTTTACTAGTCGCATGAGTTTCATCGATTTTCTCATGTTCACTTAAACTCGCATGAACCATTGCCACTGTAATAGCACTTGTATACAGATCATCATCCCAATTTTCGCCATTTAAATATGGCAATAGTAAATAAAACAAATGTTGATCATTCAAAATTGGGTCGTCAATATATTTCAATAAAGTACTGTGATGTAATTCATCTGCAATAGTAATTTTCAGTTGTTCTACTCTATTTTTAATGTATGTCGCATCCATTCTAATACTCCATTCCACTTTAAGTGCGAATGCTTGATAATATCAATTATCCTCAAGCCGTTATGCCCTAGTTTCCGAATTTTTTTTACGAAATCTGCGACACCCGCTTAAGTCTGTAACATTGTTCTATAATCATTATGTACATTTACTAAACAGTAAATGAGTTTTATTTCTTATCTTACGGTTGTATAAAATTTACTGAACAATGTTACTTACTTAAATTATCAATACCAAAACATTTTACTTTTTATATCCACTTTCCACAACACCATGTGAAGAAAAAATTTGTGCTTTTCCACGAATTTTCATTGCTGAAGTATGCTCTGTAAATTGAGCAATCATCACTTCTCCAGCATCTAACTTTTCAGAATGATGGAATTTAGTATCCGTACCGCGTGTTAAACCGATTACATGAACGCCATCTTCTTCTGCACGAATGATAATATAATCAGGATTTGTCATGTTACTTCTCCTTAGGTTCCATTTTCTTTGTACATCATATCATAATAAAGTCTTTAATTTAAGACATTTGAATAAATGAAATTACTTCCTTACGCTTCACATAATCTTCTTCAAAGATTCCACGTGCAACAGAAGTAACTGTTTTAGAACCTGGTTTTTTCAGTCCGCGCATTGTCATACACATATGTTCTGCTTCAATTACAACATATACACCATAAGGATTTAGCATCTCCATTATGCTATCAGCAACTGTCGCTGTAATTCTTTCCTGTAATTGAGGTCTACGAGCAACAGTATCGACACAACGACCAAGTTTACTTAACCCTGCAACTCGTCCATCTCTAGGAATATAGGCTACATGTGCTTTACCGTAGAAAGGAACTAAATGATGTTCACACATCGAATAGAAGGGAATATCTTTAACCAATACAAGCTCTTCATGATCTTCATGAAAAACAGTACTAAAAAATTCCCTTGGATCTTGATTAATTCCACTAAACATTTCTTCATACATTTTTGAAACACGTTTAGGCGTATCTAATAAGCCTTCGCGATTAACGTCCTCGCCTACTGCCTCAAGTATCATTTTTACAGCTTCTTCAATTTTCTTTAAATCTACATTAGACATTTTTATCCTCCTAGCACTACTTCGCAACACTAACCAAAATGAATCGTAGCATATACATACTTGAATGGCAAAAAAGCATAATTAAAATTCTAGTAAATACTTTTTATTAGATTTATGTATAGTAAACAAATAAAGTGATATAAATTTATTTTATGTAAATGCAATACGTAGCGGTTGTATAAGCTTTATAAGTAATATGAAAATGAATTCATATTAGTTTATTATAAACTATTTAAAAAAGAGTAGCCATCATGAAGTTGATGGCTACTCTATGTAACGGCAAGACGCTATTATTTTACAGCATCTTTAAGAGCTTTACCTGGTTTGAAAGCAGGTACTTTGCTAGCAGCGATTTCGATTTCTTCACCTGATTGTGGATTACGTCCTTTACGAGCAGCACGTTCACGAACTTCGAAGTTACCAAAACCAATTAATTGAACTTTGTCACCCTTTGCAAGAGCATCTTGAATTGTATCAAATACAGCTTCAACTGCTTTAGAAGCGTCTTTTTTAGAAAGAGCCGCAGCTTCAGCAACAGAGTTTACTAATTCTGTTTTATTCACACCATTCACCTCCTCTCAAAGGGTACCTAACCTAAATCATGTAAAAAGAGTAACATATAGAAAACCTTGGTGCAACTGAATTTATTCATGTTATACCTCATTTTTAGCGGTTTTTTTTATTTTTACACAAAGAAAAGGACTTTTCACCTATTGAATGAAAAGTCCTGTTAATATTTTAACGTAAAACGGGCGTCATATTTAGCTTTCTAGATGATGAAGGTTACTAAACCACGGTCACCCTCATTAACCATTCTTTCAATTGTTTGTCGCATTCTCTTTTTAGCATTCATTGGAACTGAATCCATTTTGTAACGAATTCCTTCTTTTAACACTTGATGTAGAGGTGTTCCAAACAATTGAGTTTCCCAAAGCGCTTGACGATCATGTTTATACGCATAAAGTAAATCTTTTAATAATTGTTGCGCATAGAATTCCGTACCGATTAATGGAGCAAATTCAGTCTCCATATCAATACGAATTACATGATAAGACGGAGCAGCTGCTTTCATACGAACACCGTAGAAATTGTTTTGCTTAATAATTTCTGGTTCGCTAGGTTCAAACTCTTCCAATGTAGGAAGCGTAACACCATAACCATTTTCTACTGCTTCTTGAATAGCATTATGGAACTTCGCTTGAACATATTTTGCTTCAGCTGCTTGTTTAATGAACAATAACCAATCCTTCTTACTTTCAATCGGTTGATCTAACCATTCATTACATACAGCTTTGTAAACTTCAGGTCTTAAAGTAATACGAACCGTCGCAACACCTAAACCTGCATCTACTCTCTCAATTGCACTATCTTCGATGAAATCAATTTGTTTCAATTCTTCTGCAGCTTGAGAAACATCTCGAATTTTTGTAATCGAATTTAGTACATTACTAACAGAGTCAGATAATGTTTGATTTAATGGATGTGTTTGGTCTAAAACATCTAACCAATCTGGTTTTTCAACTTCAATATCTTCTACAGGGAACTCATATAATGCTTCCTGTAAGATGTACTCCATATCTCGAAGTGACATTTGGTCGATTGATACAGCAATAACTGGTACACCGTAATATTCAAATAATTCATTACGAAGTGCTACAGTATTGCTATGAGTAGGAATACTACTGTTTAGAAGTACAACGAATGGTTTTCCAATTTCTTTCAGTTGCTCAATAATTTGTTCTTCAGCAACTTGAGCTGCATGTCTTGGAATGCCATTTACAGTACCATCTGTTGTCACAACAATTCCAATGTTTGCATGATCTCGAATGACTTTGTCTGTACCAATTTTTGCAGCTTCTTGGAATGGAATTGCCTCATTATGCCATGGTGTATGAACATATTTTGGCCCATTCTCATCTTCGTAACCTTTTACACCGTCAATAATATACCCAACACAGTCAGCAAAACGAATTCGGAAAGGAATTTCACTTTCCCCAATAGTAATTTGTGTACCTTGTGCAGGAACAAACTTAGGTTCTGCTGTCATAATTACAGGACCAGGTGAACTTTGAGGCAGCTCGTCCAGAGCTCTTTTGCGATCATCTTCGTTAACGATATTCGGGAGCACAATTGACTCCATCATTTT
>DATMFE010000073.1:0-4512 GCA_035556295.1 Ureibacillus sp. | reverse complement strand
TGGAATAATGGTGATGGCGCGTCTTAGATATATCGGAATTCGGCGATTAATGTAACCTTGCATAATAACATCGCCTGACATCGTACCAACAGTTGAACTTGCAATTCCGGAAAATAATAATGCTATACCAAACAATATTGCTGAAAAAGGTCCAATGAGTTGACCTAAATAATTAAATGCCATGTCGAGACTTGATACACTTAGCCCTTGCTCGAAAAACAATGCAGCTGCAACGATGAGCATACATGCATTCACTGTACCTGCAATGACCATAGCAATTAATATATCGATGAATTCAAAACGGAAAATCTTCTTTTTCTCAAGCTCATTACGGCCAACAATTCTTTTTTGTGTCAAAGATGAATGAAGGTAGATAGCATGTGGCATAACGGTTGCTCCTAAAATACCAGCAGCTAACATGACACTATTTACGCCATCAAATCTAGGTGTGAGTAGTCCGTGTAATACAGCACCAGTATCTGGTTGCGCAAAAAATACTTGTAATATAAATGCAATTACAACTATAAACACCATCCCTGTTATCCCTGCTTCAAGTGTTCGAACTCCACGCCGTTGTAACTCAAGAATAATGAAGGATCCTATAGCAGAAATGATGGCTGCAGTAAATAGTGGTATCCCAAATAACAAGTACAAACCTAAAGCTGCTCCTATAAACTCGGCAAGATCTGTAGCAATTACAACCAGTTCACCCTGAATCCACATGGCTATTGAAACTGGCTTAGGCATATTTTCTTTTGATACTTCCGGTAAATTTTTACCTGTAGCAATCCCTAACTTTGCAGATAATGATTGAATAAGGATTGCCATTAAATTTGAAAAAAGAACAACCCAAAGGAGTAGATAACCGTAATCAGAACCTGCACTAATATTTGTAGCGAAATTTCCGGGATCAATATAAGCGACACCAGCTATAAATGCTGGCCCTAAAAACATCCAAAATCTTCTAAACCAACTTTTGGAAGATGTGGCCTCTTCAAATTCCTTAAACTCCGCATTTCCTCGTTTTTCCCCTAAACCACTCATTTTTCAACGCCTCCAATTTATTTTATGTGGGGAATAAATGTTTCCTTAAGGAAAATGTATGCGAGTTTTTTCAAATTGTCCATTACTTTAGAAAATAAAAATGTATGGACAATAAGATGTCCATACATTAGGTCTTTTGGCGGTGAGGGATATCACCACTAGGTGAAGCTTCAGTTTAATTAGCAATACTAATAGATGAGTTTTCATATTGTTCATCGTTAAAAACTTTCACAATAAAGTGTGCAACATCAGCACGTGAAATCGATCTTGCTTTATCAGGTACTCCTACTTTTGCTTCTCTATATTTACCTGTTAAATCATTATTCGTTAAACCCATTGGTCTTACAATCGTATAATTCAGTCCATGTGCTTCAATATAATCAACGGCACTGCGGTGATCGATCAAAGCATTTTTAAGCATTTTCATGACCATTTTACCGCTGATGCCTGGAATTTCATTGTTAATTCCCGCGGATGCTGTGTAGATGATTCGTTTAATATTATGTGCCTGCATTCCATCTACAATATTTTTCGTCATCTCTTCAAGTTCGTTCGATTTTTTCATCCCCTGACTTGAGCCTAAACAAGACACAACTACATCATGTCCTGTGATAGCCGCGGCAACTTCGTCTTTATTGAAAGCATCACCTTGTATAACGTTTAAATTCTCATGGACCACTTCTATCTTAGATGGAGTGCGAACAAATGCAGTTACCTCAACACCCTTTTCTAAGGCTTGCTTCACGACATTTTGGCCAACGCCACCAGTTGCACCAAATACAATAATTTTCATAACGATCCTCCCTTTTCTATTATCAATTTAACATTTCAAGAGAAATTCCTATTAAACTTATTTATGGATGAAAGATTTCCCTTAAAAATAAAGGCTAAACAAGATTACCTGTTCAGCCTTCACTTTTATTTAAGTCTGTAATTCAATTTTGAACCAGCAAATAAGTTTTTAAAAAGGTTCGTCTATTTTATTCTAAAGTGGAAGCAACTTCAGAAATAATGATTGCACTTTCGAGAATAGGCGATTCTTGACCACCATTAGCTGGGCCTTTATGTGCTTCTTTGAAAGCATCGCTGTTTTTCCATGCAGTAAAGTCTTCCATAGTGTTCCAATACATATTCACATTTAACTCATCGTATTCTGTAAGGTTTTTAGTAATTAATACTTCAACTTTCACGAAGCCATTCATTTTTTGAAGAGCTCCTGGTCTTGTGAACATTGGTGCCATTTTTTCAGCAAAACCTAATTTTGTTCTAATTCTGTTTGTTACAATAATCATTACTTGTTCCTCCTAATTGTTATTCATTTATTATTGACGAAAGTTTACTCACTTAAGTTTGCCACTATTCATTCCAGGTTACAAATTTACTTCCTTCTCAGTGTTAGTTTTTGGTGCTTTTACTGGTTTGAAAATAGAAAGTATGAAAATAATGAAACCAGCAATACCTATACCTAAAATTGTATTAAAGGATGCACCAGTGTAGAATCCACTACCAAAGTAGAAAATTTCACGTAAACCTTCAGAAGCAAATCGAATAGGCACCCAAGGGCGAATAAAGTTTACAAAGAAACTTGGAAGCATTTCTTGTGGTGTCATTAATACACCCATACCTAAAAGCATAACGACCATGAATAACGTAATGGCTGGTTTACCGATCCAAGCAGTAATGGCTGATACTAATAAGAAGAAACAGAATGCTGCAAACGATACGAAGAAGCCAACTAAGAAGTAGTTCGGCATATTAATACCAGCAATAGAACCTAATGTTGCAACCGTAAAGCCTGAGAATAAGGCGACAATTACGCCGAATAACACTTGTTCACCCATTAAACGCAATGTTTGTTTACGTGTTAAGTTACCTCTTTTTAAAATACTTGATGTTGATAAGAATAAAATGAACCCGCCAATTAATGCACCAACCCAAGCAGGTACAGCCATTAATGTAGGCGCACTACCGTTTGCAGTAGAAGCAGTGATTGGATTAAATATTTGTTCTTTAGAAACGATTGGGCTTACAAGAACAGAAGCTTTAGTAGCATCAATTTGTTGACCGTTCATATTTTCGATGAAATTAGTTGAATATTGTCCACTTAACTGTGTGATTAACCCATTTAACGCTGTTTTAGAGAAGTTAGCCCCCGTATAGTTATAACCTTGGTTGATATATACTTTTAATGTCGCTGGACTGTTGTTTGTCATCGCATTTTGTAATGCATCATTATATCCTTCAGGAATAACTAATGCTGCATAATACTCTTTATCTTTAAATAAATCTTCGATATCTTCTTCTTTTTCAGTTGTAAAAGCTAACATTGGCTCTGCGCCATCTACACCTTTACTCATTTGTTCAACTGCAGCTTTTACAGTTTCTACATGATCACCCTCATCATTGACAATTAGTGCAACCGGTAGATTTTTCACTTGAGGATTACCTTGTGCGAATAAGTTTACTGAAAAGAGTGCAATGATTAATATAACTGCAATGGGAGCGGCCCATGCTAATTTATCTTTAAATAACTCCAATTTGGATTCTTCCTTTCTCAAATTTCAACATGTTGTTCAGTAGTACATGTTTATCTTATAATTTGAGTGAGATCAAAGCAATGAACAAAAGTGAACATGTTGTTCAGTTTTGAGAAAGAGGTAGTTATATGAGTATATATGTTGAAAAAAATAAAAAAACAAAACAGCTTATTCAAAATTCGTTTCTACATATTTTAGAGATGAAATCGTTCGACTCAATCACAATTGGGGACATTACTAAACACGCGGAAATTAATCGGGGCACTTTTTATTTACACTATGTAGATAAATTTGATTTGCAAGATAAAATTGAACAGCAACTGTTCTCAGACTTAGGAGAACACATTGATGAACTACAATCTCGATATACTTCGATTCAAACGTTTGAAAAAGGCCAAGAGCAAATTGCGGATACATTATTTAGCTTTATTGAACTACAATCGCCTACATTAAAGATTCTATTAAGCGATCGTGGTAGAGCAGGTTTCCATCTTCGATTTAGGGATGCCTTTTCAAAAAAAGTGCGTGTGAATTTAGAGAACAACGAGAACTTCACTGAAAATCTAACGGTACCAATGGAATACTTTTTATCGTTTATTACTTCGGCTTTTTTAGGATTAATCGAACAATGGATTCAAAACGCTTTAGACAAAACGCCTGAAGAAATGACTAGTTTATATATTGATATTATTTCATTTATCCGAAAGAGATGAATCTAACAAATGATTATCTCTAATGTAGGAAAATTTGGATGGGGAATTAATTAATGTAAATAAAAGAGGCACCCTAATGAAAGGATGCCTCTTCTAATCATAAATTTAATTAAGAATTAAAGTTTTACGATGTTTGTAGCTTGTGGTCCACGTTGACCTTGTTCAACTTCAAATTCAACTTTTTGACCTTCTTCTAAAGATTTGAATCCTTCACCTTG
>DATMFE010000072.1:0-3265 GCA_035556295.1 Ureibacillus sp. | reverse complement strand
GGCAAATTATCCGATTGCCATTGCTCCTGGTATGGGGATGAATGCTTATTTTACAAGCGTTGTTGCTACCCAAGGAGTAAGTTACCAAGTTGTTTTTGGTACGGTTTTTTTAGCAGGGATTTTATTCATCATCTTGTCGTTAACTAAATTTCGTCAATTACTTATTGAATCGATGCCTACTTCCTTAAAATATGGAATTACAGCAGGGATTGGTTTATTTATTGCATTTATTGGATTGAAAATGTCGGGGATTGTTGTAGCGGACCCTGATTCGGTTGTGGTTTTGGGTGATTTACATAAGCCTGTTACAATCTTATCGATTGTTGGCCTGTTTATCACGTTCATTTTAATTGCTCGTAAAATAAAGGGTGCTTTGTTTATTGGTATGCTTATTACGGCAATTATCGGTTATTTTATGGGGATGTTACAAATGGAAGGTGTTGTATCCACACCACCGGCGATTGTATTTTTTGATTTAGATATTACAGGTGTTTTTTCGAATTCATTATATACAGTAGTGTTTGCCTTTTTGCTTGTTACTATTTTTGATACAACGGGAACAATGGTTGGAGTAGCGGAGCAAGCGGGTCTAATGAAAGGTGGAAAGCTGCCAAGGGCTAAATCAGCTCTTGCTGCAGATGCTATTGCGACAACTGTTGGTGCGACGCTAGGTACGAGTCCATCTAGTGCTTATGTTGAATCATCGTCAGGGGTGGCAGCTGGAGGTCGTTCTGGTCTGACTGCTTTCGTAGTTGCGATTCTTTTCTTGATTGCCCTATTTTTCTCACCATTAGTATCAGCTATTTCATCACTTTCAGCTATTACAGCTCCGGCTTTAATCATTGTTGGTTGTTATATGATGGAAGGGTTAGCGAAAATCAATTGGAAGGAATTTGATGAAGCATTCCCGGCTTTTGCAGTTATTTTGACCATGCCTTTAACGGGAAGTATTGCAACTGGAATTGCAATTGGATTTATTACGTATCCAATTATCAAGCTTGTAAGTGGTAAAGGGAAAGATGTACATCCAATCATTTATCTTTTCGGAATTATTTTTGTCATTCAGATGGCCTTTTTTCCAGGGCATTAAGGCATGAGATATTCTTATAATACACATGCTTTATGAATAACACCAATATAGTGAATCGTATTATAATGATGGAAAGTGAAACGGGATACCTATCTAAGGTATCCCGTTTCCTGTCTTTCTTAAGCTGAAATTCGATGTTCAGGTTCAGATTTTATCATTTTTTCTTTCTTACCATGTAAAAGGAAATAAAGAATAGATGCGACTAAGCTGAAGATACCTAACATAATATATAAATTTCTATAGCCAGTCACTGGGATGATAAACCCAAGTACATAAGGGCCGAAACCTAGTCCTGCATCTAGAAAGATAAAGAAAGTCGATGTAGCTAACCCCATGCGATGAGATTCAGTCAATTTTACGGCAATAGCTTGAGTACAGGATTGCATATTACCAAACCCAAGGCCGATAAGGGCACCAGATAATAATAAAGTGATGCTGTTATTTGCTGTACTAAGAAGCAGCAACCCAGCTCCAAGGAAAACAAAGGCAGGATACATCACAATATTTGCTCCCTTCACGTCCATTAAGCGGCCTGTGAAAGGGCGCGACACTAATACTGCAATAGCATATACAATGAAGAAAAAGCTAGCCGCATTGACCAAGTTGATTTCCATTGCATAGAAGTTGATAAAGGAAAGAACACTGGAATAACAGAAGGCTACTGCCAGCGTAACAAATGCAATGGGCAGTGCCTTAGGCTCAATAAAGTCCGAAAGTTTGAACCCTTTTACCTCTGGTTTTTTTGCTGATTTCTCTAAAATCGGTACATATACAAAGAAGGCGGTAATTAAACTAATTATTCCTAAGGAAAGACAGAGGCTAAAAATCATTTGGAAGCTTGTATGTTGGCTCATATACAGCCCAATAAAAGGACCGATTGCGGTAGCGAGTGTCGTACTCATACTAAAGTAACCAATCCCTTCTCCTTTTCTTGTTTGCGGGATAATTTGGGCCACAATTGTACCAGCTGCTGTACTTGCCATTCCTAACGTTATACCATGTATAAAACGGTTAAACAGTAAGAAAGTAATGCCGAAATTTAAAAAGTATAAAAGCGTCGTCAAAGTAAAGAAGATTAAGCCAATAATTAATGTTCTTTTGCGGCCAATCAAATCAATAGCACGGCCGATAAATATTCGTCCAATTAATGTTCCTATAATGAAAATTCCTGTTACGAGTCCTGCTTGGCTTGTCGAAGCGTGGTATTCATTCACGGCATACACGGCAATGGTAACCATTAATAAATAAAAGATTAACGTTAAGAGAAAATTAACAGAGGAAACAATAATGAAATCTTTTGTCCAAAGTTTAGGTCTTGATGAAGTCAATTTTTATCCTCCCATTCTATAAGATTATTGTGTATTTCCTTCATAAGATGGATAGCATTAAGCTGCTCTTGTTCCGAGACTCCTTTTAAAATGTCCTTCTCAAATTGATCAATTGTTATACGGACATGCGTGTATACTTCTTTGCCTTGCTCTGTAAGCTGTATTCTTTTTTCCCTTTTGTCCTTGCTTGGAATTTGCTCGACATATCCTAACTCTTCTAGGCGATTTATGGTTCTGGTAACGGTAGGTTTTTCTACGCTTAAATAGTTAGAAAGCTCTACAAGCGTTATGGAACCGTTAAGGGATAAATAGTATAAAATCGTCCATTGCGCTCTTTGGATCTGATGCTGGCTAAGCAGTATATTTAATTTGTTTTCAAAAGGGCGGTATAAAAGCGTGAATTGATGGAAGAATTTTTGAAATGTCTTTATGGGGAACACCTCCTGTATATAGTTAGTTAAGGTAATAATTACTCAAGGTAACTAATTTAATATAACAGTATTCAAGGTGTTTGTCTATGGAGTAACAAATTTTTACATAAAATTTGTTATGGTTCAAAATATAGGGTAATCGTTTTGTTATGCAAGAAGTTTAATTTCATGCAACCTATATATTGACATTTCCCTTTGTTATATGTTATTTAAATAATGGTTAGCACTCTAGGATAAAGAGTGCTAATGGCAGCTAATATAAGTATGGATGTTAAGTTACTTTGATTATGAAAGGAGACCCTTTAAGATGGCAAAAAAGCAGTTTAAAGCAGAATCTAAAAGATTATTAGATATGATGATTCACTCCATTTATTCTCAAAAAGAGATCTTCTTACGAGAGTTGATTTCGAATGCTA